>JAFGBC010000035.1 GCA_016933355.1 Candidatus Aminicenantota bacterium | reverse complement strand
CCTCGCGTCACGCCGAGGGCACCGCCTACGCCGCCTTCGACGGCCATCGGAACGACGACTACGGCACCTATCTCTTCAAGACGACCGACTTCGGCGCGACCTGGGTTTCCCTCCGCGCCAACCTGCCGTTCGGCTGGGTCCACGTCGTCCGGGAAGACGCCCGCAACCCGAGGCTCCTCTTCGTCGGCACGGAGTTCGGCGTCTTCGGCTCCTGGGACGGCGGCCGCAGTTGGCTGAACCTAAAGGCCTCGAACCTGCCCACCGTGGCCGTCAACGACCTCCTCGTCCACCCCCGCGACAACGACCTCATCATCGGGACGCACGGACGGGGCGTCTGGATCCTGGACGACATCGGGTTCCTGCAGGAGGCGTCGGAGGCGGTCCTGGCCGAGCCGGTCCGCGTCTTTGCCTCCCGGCCGGCCGTCCAGTGGTTCATGGGCGGCGTCCGGGAAAGCTACTCCAAGCCGCCGTTCCTGGGCAAAAATCCTTCCTACGGCTTGGGGATCGGCGTTCACTTCGCGGCCGAGCCCGGAGAGAAGCCCAAGATCACGGTCCTGTCCAAGGACGGCCGCGTCGTCACCGAGCTCCCCCTCAACAAGAAGGCCGGCTTCCAGAGGGAATACTGGAGCCTGCAGTACGTTCCGGCCGGGCCCGACGGCAAGAAGGCGACGCCTCCGGCGATAGGCTTTTTCTCGCTGCCGTGGGTTTCTCCCGGCGACTATGACATCGTGGTCAGCGCGGGCGATCTCACGGGCAAAACCACGGCGACCGTCAAATCCGACCCCCGCTATCCGTTCAGCGAAGCCGAACGGAAACTTCAGGCCGACGCCCTGTACCAGGTTCTCGTCCTCAATAAGAAGATGAGCCTGGCGGCGACGGCGGCCAAGGACCTGCGGCGCCAGATCGACCGCAGCCTCAAGCCCGCTTTCGACCGGCCGGAGAACAAGGCCGGAGCCCTCCAGGCGGCCTACCAGGCGTTCGAGGCCTCCTTCCGGCCTCTCGAGGACGCTATCGTCCCCAAGGAGTTTTTCGCGGCCGGCACGTCGCGCGCCAACGCCCTGCGGGGAGGCACCATCAATCAGCTGGTCGCTACGCTTGGGATGACCGTTTCCGGCTTCCCGGCCGCTCCGAACGCGACCGACCTCGAACAGCTGAAGGATCTCTCCGCGGCCGTCGCAAAGACCGTCACGGACTTGAACGAGTTTTTGGTCAAGGGCGTCCCGGTCCTGAACAAGACGCTCGACGCGTTCAAGCTGACGCCCCTCAAGGCGCCCCGGGAAATCGACCTGGAATAGGCCCGCGCGGCCGTCGGGCTCAGTCGGGGCCCGGGCCCGACGGCGGGAAGAAATTGACCCTGAACGAGTAGGATTTCCGCGGGACCATCATGTAGGAGTCCGTCAGCCGGACGCCTATGAGATCGCCGGGCAGACATTTGAACAGAAACGCCTGCGCCTCGACGGGCCAGGATCGATAGCCCGGCGCGAAACGCCTGCTGGGGGTGAGCCCCATGGCGCGGGCTCGGCCTTCCATATCGCGGACGATCTCTCGCGAGATCTCGGACACGGCCTGGGAGCCGAGGGCGTCGAGGATCAAGCCCCTCAGGACATCGGTCCCTATGAGCCCGGCCACGGCCTCTTCCAGGCGGGGGCCGATCGTGCAGACGGCGAAGGCGACGCGGGTAGCCCCGGCGAAGACGGGATGACCGTTGGTTTCGCCGGCCTCCAGGACCCTCCAAATCGCAGCCGGCTCGACGAGGCGGAACGCCCGCTCTCGCTCTTCCCGGACGGCTAAAGCAAGGGACGGCCGGACGCTCCGGGCCGGCCCCTTATGGCCGATCCGGGTCAGGATTTTCCGCTCGTCGAGGACGAGCTCGAACGCCGTCCTTTTAACGATTCCGGGCGGGGGCGGGGCGGTCAAGTGTCGCTGACCTCGGGCAACCGGTCCAAACCGGCCGCTCGAGCCTCGGCGGCCATGATGCGCTCGAGCTCTTCGCGCAACCGCGGGTCGAGCGCGGCCGGGGGGGCGGCGCTCAAGCGGCGTTCGACGTCGGCGGCGGCCCGGTCGGCGATCGTTCGGCGGCCGGCCGCAAGCCAGTCCTCGTAGGTGTCCCTGTCGACGAGCCGGGCCAGACTATGCTCCTTCCGGTACCAGGCTTTGGTATGGGGAAGCGAGAGGAACTGGCTGGAGGCGCTCAGCGCTTCGAAAAAGGGAAGGGCCATCGGGTCGTCCCGCTGGCTGACGCCGGCGATCAGCCGGTAGGCCATCCCGCAGATCTCGTCGTCGATCGCGAGCTTTTCCAGGCTCTGGGTGCTCTCGAAGTTCAGCATGCCGGGGCCCGAGACGACGTTGATGCCGGCCAGCGCGGCCAGGACCGCCCCGAGGGCCGCTTCGAACCCGGCCTGGGCGTCGATGACCTTGGCGTCGCTCAGTCCCATATAGGCATGAGTGGGAAGGCCCAGGCTCTTCCCGATCTGAGCGTAGGCCACGTCGATCATCATGGTTTCGACGGCGCCCATCGGCGTCGTCCCTTTCCGCATGTCGAAGCTCGAGGGGGAACCGCCGAAAATAACGGGAGCACCATTCCTGGTCAGTTGGCAGAGGGTGAGACCGCAGAGGTTCTCGGCCGTGTGCTGGACGAGCGTTCCCGTGATCGTGGCCGGAGAGGTCGCTCCGGTCATTCCCATCGAAATGAGCTCGGAAGGCAGCCCGGCCCGGGCGGCATCGATCAGGCTCTGCGAGGTCAGGCGGCTCCACTTTAGGGGAGGGGAGGGGCAGGCGTCGAAGATGGCCGGCGGCTTGGCCGCCAGCGCCGCGGATCCGCCCTGGACGGCCGCCAGCATCTCGAGCATGGGCTTGAAGCTTTCCACCCGGAATGTCCCGGTGACGACCGGTTTGGAGGAGAATTGGAGGGCCAGGAAGAGGCGATAGCTGTCGGCGATGTCGCCCGGGACGTCTCCCGCGATTAACGCCGTGCTCTGGAAATGGATATTGGGCAGGCTCTCGGTCAGGCGGGCCAGCCGGACGAGGTCGCGGCCGGTCGGCTTGCGATGAAGGGGACTTCCGGGGTCGAGGATGGTCACCGCGGCCGAGCCGGGGTTGAAATGGACGTTGTCGGCTCCGACCAGGAACTCCGATGCGCCGGCCCGGCCGGAAAGCCGGATCTCGGAAGGCGTCGAGGCGAGGGCCTCCCGGACCAGGGTTTCGGACAGACGAACCCGCTGGGAGGCGTCGTCCACGCGCTGGCCGGCGTCTCGGAACAGCGCGAGGGCGTTCTCGTTCTCGACGAAAACGCCGTTGCGGTCGAGAAGGGCGAAGGCCTCGTCGACGATCGACGCGACCAGGGCGGAGGACAGGACTTCGAGCTTGGGACGAACGGCAGGGGCGATCATGGCGGCTCCTTCTCTCAGCCGCGGCCGAGGAGCTTCTTTGCGGCGCGGACGGCCGCCAGCGCGTTTTCGCCGTAGCCGTCGGCCCCGATCGCCTCGGCCCAGGCATGGTTGGCGGGGGCGCCGCCGACCAGGACCTTGAATCGGGAGCGCAGATTCCTCTCCCGCAGGCGCTCGACCAGCCGCTTCTGATTGAACAGGGTCGTCGTCAGCAGGGCCGAGGCGCAGATAAGGTCGGCGCCCTCGGCTTCGGCCCGGTCGATGAAGCGGTCGACCTGGACGTCCGCGCCGAGGTCGACGACCTCGAAGCCGTGGGCCTGGAGCATGGCGCCGACGAGGTTTTTTCCGATATCGTGGATGTCGCCTTCGATCGTCCCGATCACCGCCCGGCCCAGGCGGCCGGCCTCGCGTGCCGAGGCCGACAGGGCCGGGCCCAGGACGGCCATGGCCCGCTTCATGCTCTCGGCGCCGGCGACGAGCTCAGGCAGGAAGTATTCGCCCTGTTCCCAGAGGGTGCCGACCTCCTGAATCCCGGCGGCGTAGCCCTTCTCGATGGCCTCGAGAGGGTCGAGTCCGGCGGCGAGGCCGTCCCGGGCCAGCTGTTCGGCCCGGCCGGCGTCGCCGTCGATGACGGAGCTCCTCATGAGGGCTAACAAGTCGTCCTTGGCGCTCATGGCGTCTTCCTCCCTAGCCGATGGAGTCGATCGCGTCGCTTTCGGGGAAGGACAGCGACCGGATATAAGTATCCTGAAAGGCGGGGTCCGAGGCAAGAGAAACGTGCTCGATCCTCGACGCGAGCCGGGCCGCCTCAGCCCGGGCCGGCCGGGAGAGGAGCATCGCCCTGGCGCCGGCGAGCGACGTGTTGCCGGCGCAGCGGAGGCGGTCCGCGTCGACAGCCGGCAGGAGGCCGATCCGGCGGGCGTTAGCGGCGTTGAGCCTGTTGCCGAAGGCGCCGGCCAGATAGACGACGTCGAGGTCGGACGGGGCGAGGCCGGCGCGGCGCAGGAGAAGCGCGACGCCTGTCCGGACGGCCGCCACGGCCAGCTGCAGGGCGCGGACGTCCTGACGGCTGACCGCGACGGCCGGGGCGACCGTGATCAGGCCGCCGGCAGCGTTCAGGGCGCCGCGGGTCGAGATCAGACCCCGGCTCAAGAAAGCGGCCAGGAGGTCGATATAGCCCGAGCCGCAAATCCCGGTCGCGGGTCGATCGCCGATAACGGATAAAGTTAATGACTCGCCCGCCCAGGACGCGGCCTCGACGGCTCCGGGAACGGCCGCTATGCCGCTGCTCAGGCCCGCTCCCTCGAAGGCCGGTCCGGCGGCCGTGGAAGCGGCCGTGACATCTTCCCCGCGCTTGAGGACGATTTCGCCGTTCGTCCCGAGGTCGATGAACAGTGCGTTTCCCGGGCGGCCGAGCATACCCGTGGCGACGAGGCCGGCGGTGATGTCCCCCCCGATATAACTCCCGATGTTCGGCGCGAGGAAGAGCTTGGCGCGGCGATGGACGTCGAAGCCCCAGGGGACGGCCTCGACCGGAGGCATCTCCAAGAAATCGGCCTCGAAGGGCGATTCCGCCAAGGACCGGACAGGCCGTCCCAAGAGGAGGTGGTTCATGACCGTATTGCCGGCGACGACTATGTCGTAGATCGCCCCGGCCGGAACGCGCGCGTCGGAACAGACGCGGGCCTGGAGAGCGGACAGAGTGTCCAGGGCGGCCCGTCTCAGCTCCTCGGCGTCGTCCCGGTCACGGACGGCGCGGGCGATCCGCGAGATAAGGTCGGACCCGAATCTCGCCTGGCGGTTGGGGCCGACGGCTCTTCCGGCGATGAGGCCCCGGTCGAGGTCGACGAGCTCGACGACGGCGGTCGTCGTCCCGAGGTCGACGGCCAGGCCGAAGGCGGGTCCCGGGCCGGGCCCGTCCGCAACGTCGAGGAGGACCTGGTTGTCGAAGACAACCGCCGTATAGTCGCCGGGAGAACGGACGGCCTCGCGCAGGACCGGTCCGGAATGCCTTTCCCAGAGGTCGTCGAGGGGTAGCTTGAGTCGACCGGCGACGCACCGTTCTAGAAGGGGAGGGGCCGCCTCCTCGGGCTCAAGGCGGAAGGGGAGGCGCTTGACGGGCGGGTCGAACGCGAACGAAGGCAGGATGCCCTCGGTCAAGCCCTGGACCTCGCCCAGTAGCGCTTCGGGGACGAGTCTCACGGCGAGGTCGCTCTCGACTTGGATGCAACAAGCCAAACGGACGCCGGGCGGCGCCTGGCGGGCGTTCAAGAGGTCGCGCTCCTCCATTTCGGGGGGGCGGAGGCGGCCCTCAACGATTTCGACCAGACACCGGCCGCAGAGGCCGCGGCCGCCGCAATAGACATTGAGGGGGATGCCGGCATTCGTCAGGGCGGCGGACAGCGGCCCGCCCGACTCGGTTTCGATCGTGCGCGGGTCGGGCGTGAGTATCCGGATCTTCACGGACATGGGCGTTTTCAGCGTTTAATGAGGGCGGCCATGGCGCGGATATAGGAGGGATCCGTTCCGCAGCAGCCGCCTAGGATATCGGCTCCGTTCTTGATCATAGCGGGGACGAACCGCGTATAGTCCGCGACATCCTGGGAGTAGGTCACTTCTCCCGTCGCCGGGGAGACCGTCGGCTTGCCGGCATTGGCCTGGACGATCAGCGGGAGCCTCGTCAGCGGACGCAGGACGGCGGTCAAGTCGGCCATGTCTCTGCTGTCGAGCGAACAATTGGCGCCCAAGGCGGAAGCGCCGGCCTTCTCGATCTTGGGGAGGCAATCGGCCGGAGTATTGCCCATCAGGGTAAAGAACCCGCGCGGGAAGCGGTCGAAGGTCATGGTCACGAAAACCGGCAGGGAGGAGGCCCCCCGGGCGGCCCTGAGGGCCGTCAAGGCTTCCCTGAGGTCGTAGTGCGTTTCGAGCAGGAGACAATCCGCGCCTCCATCAGCCAGGGCACGGGCCTGCTCGGCGACGGCCGAAGCGAGGTCGGATTCGGTCAGCTCCCCCTGCGGCTTCAAGAATTTGCCGACCGGACCGATGCTGCCGGCCACAAAGCGCCCCGCGGGCCTGGCCGATACGGCGACCTCGGCGGCCTTGCAGTTGAGCTCGTAGGCGCGCTCTGACAGGCCGTAGGCCGCGAGCTTGATCCGGCTGCCGCCAAGGCTGTTCGTCGTTACGGCATCGGCCCCGGCGGCAAAGTAGGACGCATGGATTTCGGCTATGACTTCGGGCCTGAGGACGTTCCAGGACTCGAGGCATTCGCCGCGCGGAAAACCCCTCCGGAAAAGCTCGGTGCCCAGACCTCCATCCAGAAGAACGGTCCGGGTTCGTGACAGGG
>JAFGBC010000174.1 GCA_016933355.1 Candidatus Aminicenantota bacterium | reverse complement strand
CTCGGGTTCGGCTTCCACCGCTACGCGACGGACGCGGACTGGCGCGTTCCGCATTTCGAGAAGATGCTTTACGACCAGGCCCTCCTGGCCGAGGTTTACGTCGAGGCCTATCTGGCCGCGGGCCGGGACGAATTCAAACGGACGGCCAGCGAGATCGGCGATTACGTCCTCGGGGAGCTCGCCTCGCCGGAGGGCGCCTTTTTCACCGCCGAGGACGCCGATTCCGAGGGCGAGGAGGGCCGCTTCTACATCTGGCGCGAAGACGAGATCCTGGCCGCTCTCGGCAAAGACGAGGGCGAACGGGTGGCGCGGCACTTCGGCGTGCGCCCGGACGGCAACTTCGTGGAGCCGGGGAGAGGCCCGGACGGTCGGAACGTCCTCCATATCGGCGGGGCGGACGGGTCGCTCTGGCCCGACGAAGGGCCGGCCGGCGAGCCTCGGCGACGAGGCGCCGCCGTCCTCCGGGAAACGCTCCTCCGCGTTCGCCGGCTTCGACCCGCCCCCTTCAAAGACACCAAGATCCTCGCCGACGGGAACGGGCTCATGATCGGAGCCATGGCCCGCCTCTCCCGCGTCTCGGACGACGGCCGTTTCGGGAGGGCCGCCCTGCGCGCGACGGATTTCCTCCTGGAGCGCCTGCGCGCCCCCGACGGGAGGCTCTTCCATGTGTTCGGCGACGGCCGGGCCTTCGTCCCCGGCTTCCTCGACGATTACGCGTTTCTCGCCGGCGGGCTGATCGACCTCTACGAATCGATGTTCCAGCCCCGCCATCTCGCGGCGGCCGTCGCATGCGTCCGCACCGCGCTCGACCTTTTCTGGGACGAGGACGAGGGCGGCTGTTTTTTCTCGGCCGAGAAGCCCGAGATCGGCGTCCGACGCAAAGAGGTCTATGACGGAGCGGTCCCCTCGGGTAACTCGGTCATGTTGATGAACCTCCTCCGTCTGGCGGAGATCACGGGCGACCGGGACTTCGAGGAACGGGCCCGGCTCCAGATGCGGGCGTTCGCGGCGCCGGTGGGCGCCCATCCGCGCGGCTCGCTGGAATTCCTGAGGGCCGTGGATTTCGGCCTGGGGGCTTCTCGAATCGTCGTCGTCGGCGACCGGGACGCCCCGGACGCGCGGCGCTTCTTCGAGGTTCTGCGCCGAACCTATCTGCCCCGCGCCGTGATCGTGCATAGGCCGCCCGCCCAGGCCGCGCCGGACATCGCGGCGCTCGCCCCGCCCGTCAGGGACATGACGCCGGTCTCGGGAAAGGCCGCCGTCTATATTTGCGAGCGTGGGCGCTGCCTCCCCCCGGTCACGACTCCCGAAGAGCTCCTCGACCTGCTGCGGAAAGGGCCGGTAGCGACCCCCTAGGCACGGCTGTCCTCCCTCTTTACGGGTGGCGGGAGAGAGGGCGGCGGCGCAGGAGGATGGTCGGGAGCAACGACGGCACGCCGTCGTCGACGATCATCGCGATGCGGACGCCGGCTTCCGGGAAAAAAGCAACGGCTGGAGGGGGACGTAAGCCGAATTCTGTTCCCGCGCGGGCGGGGGCGGTTATTTATCTGGCCGACCGGTTGCCCGGACGGTCCTGCGGCCTACCCACCCCTTCGGACGGGCCGTCCTCGAACGGGGTCTCTTTGGCCTTGCTCCGGATGGGGTTTGCCGTGCGCCCCGCGTCGCCGCGGGGCCGGTGAGCTCTTACCTCGCCGTTTCACCCTTGCTCCGGCCCGGCCCGAAGGCCCGGCCGGGGCGGTCTGGTCTCTGTGGCACTTTCCTCCGATCGCCCGGAGTCGCCGTTAGCGACCATCCTGCCCTGCGGAGTTCGGACTTTCCTCCCCCTCCCCGCCGGGGAAGGGAGCAACCGCCTCGCCCACTCCAGCCGTTTCGCGGCTTGCGCCGCGCTCTTCTTATACAGCCTGGCGGGCGGCCTGTCAATCAGGGTCGGGCCATCTCAGAATATCGCTTCCGCATGGAGCATGACCTCGCCGGATTCTTCGTCGTTGACGACGTAATAAAACCTTTTTTCGTAAATGCACGAGGACATGGCGGCGGCCTCGGTCAGCCAGACCGACCCGGCCGAGCCGCCGTTTTCGTCGAGGACGAGCACCTCGCGCCGGCCGTCCTTGATGTTATAGGTGAAGACATAGATCAATCCCGCCTCGACTTTGAAGAAATGAAAAGCGGGATAATACTTCGAGACCGTGATAGCCGCCGCCGCCGCGCCCGAAATCGCCTTTTTAGCGGGGGCGTATTTTTCCCTGGCTTCATCCGGGATCTTGACCTTCGCGGCCTTCCGTTCCAGGCCGCGGATGAGGTCGCCGCCGCCGCTGAAGACCGAGATCGAAACGGCCTCGGCCGAATCCCCGACATAGATCTTTCCGTCCCTGACCGTGAAGTCGACGTGCGTACCGGGGAGAGTGATCTGCAAGCGCCCGTCCTTCCCGAGCCAGCGGGAGCCCTTCTTCTCCCGGTAAATTTCCCGGACGAGTCCCAACTCGTCGTCCAGTATTTGGACAGCCGCAGTCCGCGTGCCCGCGTCGGGATCCAAGTTCGAGGCCAAGCCCACGAAGCGGGACCCGAAACGCAGAACCTTGTCGAAAAGGAGCCCCGGCTGGATAGATTTCAGGTGGGTCCCGTCCAGGTCGAAAAAGACGCACTTGCCCTTGTTGCTGACCGCGATGCCGTACGGCGTGAGGAATGGGAACGCGAAGTAGCTCCCCCATTCAGCCGGGCCCTGGCCGACCCCTCCGAACGTTTTGAGCGGCGTTCCGTCCTCGAGGTCGAAGACGTGGAAGCGCTCGCCCGTGAAAATATAAGCCCGGCCGGCCTGGATCCCCAAGCACGACAAATCCCCATAGGCCCCGCGAAGCGCCAGCCCCTGGTCGGCAAATCCCGGGCCGGGCCAAAAACAGAGAACGATCAGCGCCGTCCGGACGGCTCTCAACGGCTTCCTCCCGTCCTGGATTCGTTTCATCTCGACGCTCTCCTCCGTTGCCGCCTCACTTTTTCAAATACCTTTCCTTGAACGTCGGCTCCTTCCCGGCCATCGTCAAGAAGATGTCGAGCGGCACGACTTCGAAACCGGAATCCAACCTGTCCAGG
>JAFGBC010000034.1 GCA_016933355.1 Candidatus Aminicenantota bacterium | reverse complement strand
CGTCCGCAAGATCCATCCCGACTTCGACGTCAAGGTCATGAAGCACATGGGCCACTACCCGATGCTCGAGAGGCCGGACGAATTCAACCGGCTGGTGACCGAGGTCGTCCGCGAGCTCGACCGATGAGCAGAAGCGCGAAGAGCGGCGGACCGATGAAGCGCGCCCCCGGCCGCCGGGTCCGGCCGGACCAGGCGGGATTCTTCCGGAGAGGCCTGGCCTTGGGCGTCGATTCCTTCACCGTCATGCTGATCGCCGTCGCGATCTTTTTCGCTTTTTCCGAGGTCCTGTCCTCCGCCGGCGGCGCGAAAAGCGAATGGACCAAGATCAAGGAAGCCCTCCGCGCCGGTCATTCGGTCACGATCGGCGTTTTCAAGGCGGAGGGCGATCATCGGGAAGAGAAGACCGAAGAGCCGGGATCGGAGCGCGTCTACGTCATTGGGGAAGGCGCCTTCGACCTCATCTATGAAGTCCTTGTCGGCTACACCTATTTCATCCTCTGCTTCCGCTTCGGCGGCCGGAGCCTGGGCAAACGCCTGTTCGGGCTGCGCGTCGTCGATCTCGAAGGACGCCCGCGGCTCGGCTGGTATCAAGCTTTCGAAAGAACTCACGGATACGCCGCATCGACCCTCGCGGGCTCGATCGGCTTCCTTCAGGTCCTCTGGGACCGTGAAGGCTTGACCATGCACGACAAGATCGCCGGGACGACGGTCATCCGCCTCCTCAAGACACGGACCTTGAAGACGGCGAAAACAGACGCTGGAACGGGCGGGGAGTGAGCGCTCGGCCGTCACCTCTGCCTTAGGATCGAAAAGACGGGGCTGTCCCATCCTTCGATGATCAGAGTCGCGGCCAGAATCCCCAGTCCTGCGACCAGATGCATGACCGGAATGAGCAGGATCATCACCAGGTTGCGGGCGAGCGGCGTCCAGCGTCCCTTGTCGGAGCCCCAAAAAGCGACGGCGCGGCGCAGCGGCCGGTCTCTCATCTTCTCCGGAACCGCCGCGATCCAGGCCGGGGCGCGGCGGCGGGCGGACGCCCCCTCGTTTCCCGCCCGGCGCGAGGATTCGCCGATCCCGGGGCGGCCGCGGGCGTAGACGTATTCGCCTCTCGCGTCGCGGGTCAGGTAGAGATAAAACGCCCCGAAGGTCCCGACGGCGAAGAACCAGCTGACGTAGTTGAGCAGCGGGACGCCCAGGATCTGAGGGCCGGACCGCAGCGCGGAGTTCCAGACCCAGAGCGTGAGCTGCGTGGCCGCGGGCTCGATCGGCAGGTCGATCATCAACCCGAGAACGGCGATCGCCGGCGCTCCCCAAAACCAGCGCATGCGGCGCAGCGCGGGGAACGCCGCCTGGATAGCGTGCCAAAGCCAGGCGCACACGAAAAAGACCGCCGCCCAATTGAACATCGTCACCAACGGCGCGTGGAAGGGCGGCAGGTAGACGTGATAACCGTACTCGAAAAAATATTTCAGCATCACCCCGTTCGATTCGAGCGTCATCCCGAACAACAGTCCCGCGCCGTAGAAAAGCATCAGGCTGCCCTTCCCCTTTTCGCGAAGCACGTAGAGGATGATCAGGATGTTCCAGAACAGGCTCGTGATCTCGTACAGCCAGATGAACGTGTCGCGCCCCGCGAACCAGGCGATCGTCGTCCCCGCCGGCGGCGGAATCGTCGTTCGCGCGAGCGCCGCGTTCCAGGAGGCGACGTCCTGGGCAAAAGGCGCCGGCTCGGCCAGGAGGCAGACAGCCAGAAACGCCGCGACCTGGAGCGCGAACACTCCGGCGAGTTTCCGGCGGCGCCCCGGGAGCCGGGGCTGGGCCTTGAAATAGCAGTAAAAATAGAAAAGGACGAGCGCCTCGGGGGCGATGTAGAGCCAGGCCCAGTCCCGGCGCGGGGGGTTGAACGAGATCAGGAACGTTAAATGGCTGTAGACGCCGATATAAAAAAGATGCCAGGCCGGCAGATGCCGGAAGAACGACGTTCCTAGACGAAGCCACGCGTTTCGTGGACCGACCGGCCGTTCCATGGTCCTCCGCTTCCCGGCAAAGCCGCCCCGGCAAAAAGTCTCGCCGATTTAACCATAAAAGCCGGCGGAGGACAAGCCTTACATTTGCCCGCAGGTCGGGGCGTACGCACAGCCCTCGCAGGCGCCGCGACGGAGGAGGCCTGGGTCGAAGGGCGCGGCCGGGTCGGCGATTTCGGTCAGGAGGCCGTCAATAATCGCGGTCGTCATCCTCAGCTGTTCCTCGTCGGCGGCTCTATCCCCCTCCGCGAAGGGTGAAAACTCGATCTTGGCCCCGATCCGGGCCTTTCCCAGCATCAGAAACACGGCCCGGACATCGGCGGCCGGAGTGTTCCGGGCCGCGCCGCAGACCAGCCTGTAGAGCGGGAGCTGGACGCTTTTGACGGCGTCGGCCCATGTCCGCCGGTCGCCGGGGTCGAGGCGATCGAAACGTATCCTCAGAGAGGACGCTTGGGACATCGTCTTGTAATCCAGGACGGTCAGGCCGTCGCCGCGCAGCTCGGAACGGTCGATCTTGGCGGCCAGCCGGAAGCTCCGTCCGCCGGCCGCCCGCTCCGTCTCGAGACGCTGTTCGAGCCCTAATATGCGGAGGGACGCGCCCCGCTCCTCAAGGCCGCGGACGAGCGGGACCTGATAGCGGGTCAGGAAGGCGGCCAGGTGGCGCCGGACCTGGAGCCCCATCAGGTAGGCGCTCCCGGTCGGGTCCGGCCCGTAGAGATCGCGGAAGCGGCGGTCGACGACGGCCTCGAGGTCGGCCGCCCGGACCTCCGCGCTATGGAGCGGACGGCCGACGAACCGCCCGAAATACTCCTCAAGGATGGAGTGGACGAGGCTGCCGACGTCCCTGCGCTCCATCCGCTCGCCGACCTCCTCCTTCTCCGCGAGCCGGAGGACATAGGCGTAGTAGAATTTGAGCGGGCAGGCGAGGTAGCTGTCGAGCGAAGTCGCCGAATAACGGAAGCCGGCCAGGAATTCGGCGACCTCGGCCGTTTTGCCGACCGGCCCAGGCTTGGCCGACTGGAGCGCGATCCGGTAGCTCACGGTCCGGACCGGGTCTTCGCCCGCCGCCGCCCGGCCGCCGCGCTCCTCCTCCCAGATCAGCTTCTCGACGTACCGGCTGCGCTCCCGCTCGTTCGTCTGGACGAAGAAGAAATGGGCGCGGCGGGCGCCCCGGACGAGCGTGTCCAGGTAGTATTCCATGCGTCGCTCGTTGTCCTGATAGGTCGGGAGACCCAGCGCCCGTCGGGCGGCGAAGGGCAGGAGCGAGTCCCCGCGCCGGTACGGGGGCAGGACGTCCTCGTTCATGTCCAGACCGTAGACCTCGTCGAACCGGATGCAACGGGTCTCCCAGAAGCCTAGGACCTGGAGCCCGCGGAGCGGCGTCCCGTAGAAGGGAACCTGGGCGGCCGCCGCGACCTTGCGGAACAGGTTGAAATAGCCGGTCCGGTCCTCGAAGGCGACGCCGCCCAGGAGGGAGGCGGCCATGGCCGCGAGCTGGGCTCGGAGCGCGTCGGCGTAGGGATGGAAGAAGGGATGGAGCGCGGCCGTCCCGGAGAGCGCGACGTCGTCCAGGACGCCCTCCAGCTTGGCCGCGAAATCGGCAACGTCGCGGACGGCGAGGAGGGGCGCGACCGTCCGGGCGTGGATGGACCGGTAGTGGTCGAGGAGCTCCGCGACGTCGGGCGCGCCGTCGAGCGGCCGGAGCCGGGCTTCGACGGCGGCCCGGATGCCGGGGTCCGACTCGAGCTCCGCCAGCGACCAGAACGCCTTCGTCCGGCGGCGGACAAGCTCCTCCTCCACGGCGTGGACGAGGATCCGGGTCAGGTCCGAGCGCTCCCCTTTGCCGGGACCGTAGATGTTCTTGGCGTAGGGATGCAGGATGAAGCGCAGGTAGCTCGGGATGTAGACGCGGCCCTCCTCGTCGACCGACTGGACGAGCTCGAGGAGCGCGTCGAAGAAAGCGTAGACCGGAGTCCGGCTGAGCGGGTAGCCGAGCGAGATGTTGTAGTCGTCCTCGGACAGGCGGCTCAGCGTCTGCTGATGGAGGGGAAAGAGCGTCTCGGCGGCGGGAAGGACGATGACCTGCCGCTCGCTCGCCGGGCGGCGGCCTCCGAGCGTTTCCTCCAGAGCCTTGTTGAGGGCGAAGATCTGGCCGTGACCGTCCGGGCTCCGCGTGAAAGAGAGGCGGGAGGCCGGCTCGCCGGCGGCGGCCGCGCCCTCGGCGGGGGGCGGGACGCCCAGCGATGCGAAGACGGTTTCGAGCCCCGCGCCCTCGAGGAGGAGAAGCTCGGTCTCGTCCCAGCTCAGCAGGACCTTGAGGAGCTCCGTTTCCGTCTTGGTCAGGACGAAGAATCCGGCGAGCAGGAAGCGGTCCACGTCGGGGAATAGCCCCCGGTCGAGCCGCTCGACGACCGCCCGGTAGCGGGAGGCCTGGGTCGAGAAGCCCGCCTCCTCCAGCCGGGCATAGAACGCCTCGTAGAAGAACGATAAGGACTGGAGGCGGCCGAGCGTTTCGGCGGGTACGGTCTCCTCGGTCCAGTGATCGGCCCCGGCCAGGTCTTCGGCGCGGACGGCCGCCATCCGGAGCTCCTCGAGGTCGTGAAACAGCTTGACGCCGAGCGGAAAGAATCCGTCGGGCGACAGAAAGCGCGTTCCGCCCAGCCGCCCCGGCGCCGTCTTGTGGACCTCGAACAAGACGGCGACCGCGTCCAGGACGCCGAGCGGACGGTCCCGGAAACCCAGCCGCTCCGCGTAGACGGCGTCGACGAAGCCGTCCAGGGAATCGGTCCGGGGCGGGATGAAGGCGGTCGATTCCCTCTCGGCCAGCGCTTTGCGGAGGTAGTAGGCCGGCCGCTTCTCGGGGAAAAGAACCCAGCTCCGGGAGTAGTCCTTGCCTTCGGGCCGCAGCCGGGCCGCGACCTCGGCGATGAGGTCGGCGCGGGGAGGAATCCGCCGGATGGTCATTCGACGTCCTCCCAGACGCCCTGGTCTAGGTAGACGAGCAGGCCCGAGGCGCGGACGCCCGGCATCGCTTCCTCGACGAGGGCTGTGTAGGCGCGGATCTGCTCCCGGTCGGCGCGCTTGCGGTCCTCGCCGCCGGGAGCCCCGCCCGGAACGCCCGTTTTGAAATCGATGACGACGGCCCGTTCCCCGTCGAGGATAAGCCGGTCGATCCGGAAGGCCCGGCCGCTCCGGTCGCAGAGCGTGGACTCCCGCAGGACGCGCCGGCCGGGGGCCGCCCTGAACAGGTCTTGGCGGGGGAAGGCGCGCATCGCGGCGACGACGGCGCGGCCGGCGTCGTCGGCCAGGTCGCGGTCCGGGCCGGCGAGCGGAAGCGCGTCGACGATCGCCGCGACGTCGGCCTCCCAGCCCTCGCGCAGGACCTCGAGGCCGGCCAGGATCTCGTGGGCGAGCTCGCCCCGCCTCACGCTCCGGCCGTAGCCGGGCTTCCGGGCGGGACGGGGCGCCTCGACGGGCGCCTCGCCGAAGCGGGCGACATCGGCCGGCGGGGGCTCGCCGGGGCCGACCGAGACGGGGGCCGGCGGCCGCTCCTGGGACGAGGCGTACCCTTCCGTCCCCAGGAGGTCGAAGGGATAGCCCTTGGTCCGCCCCTTGACGGCGATGACCTGGAGCTCCGAGCGGGCGCGCGTCAGGCCGACATAGAGGGTGTTGAGGCGGTTGACGGCCTCGCGCGTCCGCTCTTCCTCGTAGAGACGGGCCAGCCGTTCGTCGGTCGCCGACAGGGCTTTGTTGATCTTATAGACGCGGACCCCGCCGCTCTCCTCGTCCAGGAAAAAGTCGGGCGGACGGAAGCTTTCGCCGTAGAGCAGGAGGAGGACGGCCGGGAAGCCCAGTCCCTTGGCCTTGTGGATGCTCATGACCTTGACGGCGTCGGTCCCGGAGGGGACGTCGATCGTCCAGGCCGAGGCCTCGCCCTCGCCACGGCCCGCGTAGGCCAGGAACTCGCGGAGGTCGTTGCGGCCCGTGCCCTCGAAATCCCGGATGACCTCGAGCAGTTTGACCAGGGCGCCCTCCTCCTCGGGGAAGAGGCGGAAGACGTCGAAGACGCGGAAGGCGAGCGTCACAAGGTCGTAGAGCGGATAGTAGCCCACGGACTTGAACAGGCGTTCAAAGAGGCCGCCCCAGACCTCCGGATGGCGCTTGCGCAGGGCGATGTAAAGGGGCGCGACCTCGGCCTTGCGGCAGTCGAACAGGAAGCGATGCCAATGCTCGGGCGCGAACGCCGGCCCGTCCCGCCCGGCCTTGGCCCCCAGGACCCGTCCGAGCAGAAACGAAGCGAAGGACAGGTCGTCGGTCGGAGAATCCAAAAAGAGGAGCAGGCTCAGGATCTCTCGGATGACGGCCCTCTTGCGGATGTCGAGGCTGCTGAAGGGGATGAACGGGATGCCGGCTTCGTTCAGCCAGGAAGAGACCCGGACGACGTTGTCGTTCTTGTAGGTCAGGACGGCGATGTCGGCGTTGGCGTAGCCCCGCGCCTTGAGGTCGCGGACGCGCTCCTGGACGACGGTTCGCTCCGGCGCCTCGGCGTCCCCGTCGGAGGGCTCGTCTCCGCTTTCCGCCGCGCCCTCCTCCCCCTCCTCGGCCTCCGCGGCGCCGGGCCGCCCCTTGTCCAGGACGACGTACTCGACGTAGCCCGGGGGGCGCG
>JAFGBC010000033.1 GCA_016933355.1 Candidatus Aminicenantota bacterium | reverse complement strand
GCGGGCCGCGCGATTCGGGCCTGATACGGACGATCGTCGCCGCTTTTCTCGGGGCGGGGGAGGGCTCCGGGGACCGTCCGGTTTTTTGAGCGAATAGTGCTTGCAAATGATTTTTTTCATGGTCTATAATATCTTTGTCGTTGGCGACCGCGATTCGAGGATTACGAGGAGGTTCAATGAGAAACAAGAAGGTCCTTATCCTGACGGCGCTCTTTTTAGCCCTGTGTTGTGTGGGCTCGGCCATCGCCGCCACCAAGCTTAGGACCATCGGACGCTATACTTTCGTCCGCGTCCGGGGCAGCGTGCCGACGCCGGAGGTCATGAAAACCCTGTTCGACCGCTATTCCGGCGACATTAAAGTCGGGTTCGATCAGGCGGGGAGCGGCGACCTCTACCTCCCGTTCATGGACCAACTCAAGGCCGCCAAGTTCGAGGAGCGGCAGTGGGCGGTGGGCGACAAGGTAATCTGGATGCTGTTCCGCAGCCAGGGACGGGTCAAGGTCGCCCGCGACGTGGAATGGGCGGGCGTCAAGCCGCTCGACGTCTTCGCCTTCAAGGTCGTCAAGGACTTCAAGGAATATGAGTTCCTGATGCCGCGTCCCTGCGGCAACATCGCCCTCTACAAGGTCAACGACCTCATTCCGGTCCCCGTCTGCAACATCACGGTCAGCCCGGACAAGTGCAACATCAGCGACCCGATCACGGTCGACCTGAGCGGGACCCAGTACGCGAAGTCGATGGAGGTCGAGGTCTTCGACGCGACCGGAGCCAAAATCGCCAGCAAGACCCTGACGCCGGACTCCCCGAAATGGCAGACGACCCTGACCAAGCCGGGCGAGTACACGTTCAAGCCCAAGATCTTCGACCTCAAGGGCCTGCTCTCCACCGCCACCTGCTCGGCCAAGACCTACATCAACTTCCCGCCCGTCTGCAAGCTGTGGAGCTCCTGCATGCCCTGCGAGGATTACGTGGGCCGCCCCGTCATCTTCGACGCCAGCGGCTCGACCGATCCCGACGGCGACATCGTCAAAGCGACCTTCGAAATCACGGACGCGACCGGCCGGATCCTCGATACCTTCGTCGATACCGAGAAGCCCTTCACTTTCGAAAAGATCTTCCGGAAGGCCGGCAAATACGCCGCGACCGTCGTCGTGGCCGACGCTCTGGGCGCCGTATCGACCGAGCCCTGCCGCCTCGACTTCGAGATCACCCAGCGCCGCTTCTTCCTGCTCTTCGAAGCCGGACCGCTCCTGGCCAAGGGCACCTACACCACGTTCGCCTTCGCCCGCGGCGGGTTCCTGTACAACATCGTCCCCGGCACGCTGGACTTCATCCTGGCCGCCGGCGTCGCGCCGCGGCTCAAGGGCGACCCCTGGAAGACGTTTTTCCTGGCTAACGCGCTGCTCAACGTCCACGCCGGCCCCGCCTTCGTCGCGGGCGGCCTGGGCTACAGCGGCAAGGAGCAAATCCTGCGCAAGTCCGGTCTCGACGCGGTCGGACAGGTCGGCGTCGACCTCTTCCGGACCGGCCAACAGGCCGGCTCGCTCTTCTTTGAATTCCGCTCTCCGTTGGGCGGCGATCGGTCTTTCGACGATCACCACAAGTTCGCCCTCGGCTTCCGGTACATCTTCTGATCGGAGCGGACCGCGCGGTTCATACGCACCCGGGGGGCGCGAGCTCCCCGAGTGTTTTTTTTGTCCGGCCGCCGGGCTATAATGGACGGCGACCATGAAGATCGCGATCATCGGGGCCGACGGCCAGTTGGGATCCGACCTCGTCCGGCGCCTGACCGGGGACGCCCTCCTGCCCCTCTATTATCCGGCTTTCGATGTCACCCGACCCGACGAGGCGCGCTCGACGCTCGCGGCTTGGGGCCCCGAATGCGTCATCAACACGGCCGCATTTCACCGGGTTGACGAGTGCGAGATCCATCCCGACAAGACCTTCGCCGTCAATGCCACGGCCGTCCGGGACCTGGCCGCCATCTGCCGCGAGATCGGCTGCCCGCTCGTTCATTTCAGCACCGATTACGTCTTCGACGGGGCCAAGGGATCGCCCTATGTCGAGGAGGACGCGCCCAATCCGCTCAGCGTCTATGCCGTTTCCAAGCTAGCCGGCGAGATCCTGCTGCGCAACGGTTGGGAGCGGCATTTTCTGGTTCGGACCTGCGGCCTCTACGGCGAATCGGGCTGCCTTGAGAAGGGGATGAACTTCGCGGACCGGGTGCTCGACCTGGCGCGGCACAGGGCCCCTCTGCGCGTCGTCGACGACCAGAGGGTAACTCCGACCTCGACACGCGAGCTGGCCGCCGGGGTCGACGCCTTGATCCGGACGTCCGCCTACGGGCTCTATCATCTGACGAACGAGGGGGATTGCACCTGGTACGAATTCGCCCGCGCGGTCCTGGACCTGTCCGGCCTGGAGGCGGACCTTCGTCCGGTCAGCACCCGCCGGTTCGCAGCCCGTGCCCGGCGCCCGGCCTATTCGGTCCTCGAAAACAAACGGGCCAAGGCGCTCGGCCTGGCGCCTTTCTCGCCCTGGACGGAGGCCCTGCGCGCCTATCTGGCCGGGAAAGGGATCTTGAAAGCCGGGACGGACCGGCCTATTCGTTGAGCTTGCTGAGCTTGGAGAGCTCTTCGTTATAATACTTGCGGTAGGGGATCTCCCATTCCCGGCTGCCTTCCTCGATGGCCCGCCGCTGGGATTGGATCTTTTCGATCGCCTTCTTGTCGAGCTGCTCGTAGAGGCGGATCTCTTCTTCGATCGAGCGGACGATGGCCAGACGGATCTCGTTGTCG
>JAFGBC010000173.1 GCA_016933355.1 Candidatus Aminicenantota bacterium | reverse complement strand
TTTGTCGGGCGAGGTCCTGGAGGACCTCGTCGGCAAGAAGATCGTCTTCCGCGACGGCTGGCGGCCGGACTCGACCTACCTCCTCCTCAACTACCGGGACGAGGGCGACGGCGGCGTCGCCTACCGCGACTACCTGCGGGACACGATCCCGGTCGAGGAGGAGAAGATGACCCACGGCCACGCCGACGAGAACAGCCTGGCCCTGCTCATGAGCGGCGGGTCGGTCCTCCTCAACGACGGCGGCTACCGCGACTATATGCCTTCGGGGCCGTACGGGGCCTACCGCCAGGATTATTTCCACAACCGCCTATGCGTCCGGCCCGAGAAGATCTGGATGGGCCAGAAGGAGGGCGAGTCGCGCTACAGCGTCCGGGACGCCGTCCCAGCCCAGTCCGTCCTCGGCTTTCTGCGCAACGCGGGCTCCTACCGCCGGGTCCGGACCCAGAAGATCGATTTTCTGTCCTTCCCCGACTTCGATTACAGCCGGACCCGCCTCCTCGACGAAGGCTGGGGCTTCGCCTGGGACCGGGTCGTCGTCTACGTCCACGCCCCCGAGGCGTTCGTCGTCTTCGACGTCTTCAAAGCCCAGCGCGAGGAGTACTTCACGCTGGCCGGGCTCTGGCACACGCGGAAGATCTACGCCCAAGGCCCCCACTGGTACGACACGGGCTACGACCGGATCCAATCGGCCGAGCTGCCGGCGGACGAGCGCCTCCTCATCGCCTTCCCGCTGACGCATTTCCGGGCCGAGGGCGTCGAGCCGGAGAAGCGCCACTATCAGGACGAGCTCGTCATCCATCAGACGGCGGCCCGGCACTTCGAGCTGGGAGAGACGGAGGGGCTGGTCACCGTCCTCATCCCGCACAGGGCCGACGCCGCGCCGGCGGACGCGGCCGCAACGATCGCGCTCGCGCCGGCCGAGCCGGCCGGGGCCGCCCTGGCCGTGTCCCTGACGGGAAGCGGCCGGCGCGTCCTGGTCGGCGTCAAGACCGACCTGCGCCGGGATATCGCCCGCGACTGGCGCCGTCCCCGCTACGTCTATGAGGCGGGGCGGGTCCGCGTCGGAGACTTCGAGACGGACGGCGATCTCATCTTCGCAACGACGGCGGGAGCATCTCTGGCCTACACGGTCGTCAACTTGACCAAGGCCGTCTTTAAGGGGAATGTCCTCATCGAAGCGCCGCCGTCGACCTTCGGGCTGGCGTTCGACGCGTCGCCGGACCAAGCCGGCGTCGGCAAGCTCCGCTACTGGAGGGATGAGACGCCCGTTCCCGGGCGGCGGCCCTAGGACGAGGACGACGGCGGCGCCGCCTGGTGCTTCTGCTGGGCGCGCTCCCGCAGCTCGCGGGCCTGGGCCAGCTTAACCCCCAGCTTCTCGATGACCATCCGGGCTTTGATGTTGGGGAGCTTCCGCTTGCCCTTGCGCTGGTTCTCGAAATTGGCCCGGACGTAGAGGGCGATCTCCTGGGGACGGAACATGCTGGCGATGAATTCGTCGCGCTCGAGCTCGGCCTTGAGGCTGGCCATATCGGCGCTCTTGGCGACGACGCTCATCGCCTCCAGCATGGCCTTCTTGGAGTCGGCGACCTGGGAGGAGACGTAGCCGGGAAGCGGCCCGAGGAGCTTTTTGGCTTCGGACAGGGCTTCCGTGTAGAGCATCTCGGCGTCGCGCAGGAAATTCCGGGCCATGTAGTACTCGGGCGACTGGGGGGCGCACTCGTCGCTCAGGAACGAACGGAAGGCCTGGATGGACTTGACGTTCAGCTCGAAGGCCCGCATCGCCTTCTGGAAGATCGCTTTTTCCTTCCTGGTCTCTGGCGGCATCGGCGGCCTCCCTTCAACGTCCCTGTCGTATAGGTTATTCTAGCACCCCTCCCGCCTTCAACTCAAGAACTGAATAATCGCATATAATAGACGGGTGACGCCGAAAGAACGGATGGCCGAGGCCATGGCCCTGCGCGTGCCGGACCGCGTCCCGGTCATGTGCCAGATGAGCATCGGCCACATGCTTCTCCAGACCGGCTTCCCGCCCAGCGAGTTCTGGTTTACGGCCGAGATCTTCGCCGAAGGACTCCTCCGCCTCCGGGAGATCTACGGGTTCGACGGCATCCTGGTTTCCCTCCACGGCCACCCGCCCGGCTGGACGCGCGACGTGCTCTCCATCGAACGGGACGAAGCGGGCGAGGTCGTCCGCTGGAAGAACGGCGACCGGACCGTCTTTCCCGCCGACGATTTGCCCCTCCACGTCCCGGCCCGCGCGACGCCCCGGCCGGAAATCGCCGCCGTCGACCCCGAGGCCATCCCCGACCGGATCTCCTTCATCCCCGTCTCCCAGGGCCTTCTCTTCCGGCTCGCCCCCGACCGCCTCTACGACGCCGTCGACATCGTCCGGGCCAGGGCCGGAGAGGCCTTCTCCGTCCACGGCGAGATCACCTCGCCCTTCGACTATTTCCTGAACCTCGCCGGCTTCCGGGAAGGCTTCCTGGCCCTCGTCGACGCGCCGGACCGCTCCCGGGCGATTCTCGAGCGCTACAGCGAGGGCTTGTCCGACCTCGCCCGCGGACTGTGCGGGAGGGGGATCGACGCCCTCAAGATCTCCTCCCCCTACGCGGGCGCGGGATTCATCTCGCCCGCCTTCTACCGGAAGTTCGTCCTCCCCTACGAGGCGCGCATCGCCGCCGCGGCACGGGCGGCAGGCGTCCTCGCCTACACCCACACTTGCGGCGCCGTCCACGACCGCCTCGAGCTCATGGCCGAGGCCGGGGTGGCCGGGATCGAATGCCTCGACCCGCCGCCGCTGGGGACCGTCGAGCTCGCCGACGCCAAGCGGCGCGTCGGAAACCGGCTGTTCATCAAGGGCAACCTCGACCCCGTCCACGTCCTCCTCCAGGGGACGGAAGCCGACGTCGAGCGCGAAGCCCGCCGCGCCCTCGAGACCGGCAAGCCGGGAGGCGGCTACATCCTCAGCACGGCCTGTTCAGTCGCGCCCCGCACGCCGCGCCGGAACCTCCAGGTCCTGGCGCAGGCGGCCGAGGAATGGGGCCGCCGGCCCCCGGCCTGACCCGGCTCTATTTCTGGATGTTCAGGCTCAGCTTGTAGTGGCCCTCTCCGGATTTCCGGAGGATCCGGAGGTAGAAGGTCCGGGCGGCCTGCGCCTTGAACGCGATCTCCTCGGACTGTCCGGTGCCTCTCTTCGAAGATTCGACGATCGTCCCGTCCGGCCGGATGAGGGCGAGATTGTAGTCCTGGTGGCTCTGGAGCATCAGCTTGGCGCGAAGCTCCCAGCCTTTCTCGAGGCCGATGCTGTAGACGTCGATATTATCGTCGGCCAGGAGCTGTCCGTCGACCGGCTCGGTCGTCGGATAGATCGGGACGGCGCTGTCCTGGTCGGGACCGGCGTCGCGGCCGCTCTTTGCATCGTCCTGATGGCGGATGTCGACCCCCAGGATGTAGCGCCCCTGCCCGGCGGCCCGGAAGATCTTGATGAAGACGGGACCGTCCAAGCTGGAGGCCCATTCGACCATGTCGGTGAGGTCCTTCCTACGAACCGAGGTCTCGAGCGGGTTTCCGTTTTGAGCGATCAGGGCCAGGTTGAAATTGCGCCCCTCTTTCATGTCCAGCGTGACGACGAGGATCTCGCCCCTGGGGACGTTGACGGCGTACCAGTCGACGTTGTCGCGGCTGCCGTCCTTTCGCTCCGCTCCCATGTCGCCGTAGTATTCGCCGGGCTTCAGGAGATAAGCCTCGACGAGGCTGTCCGAATTGGGCAGATGATCCCCTTCGAAGGGCCGCAGCTTGATCTCCGGCTTGGGCGCGGG
>JAFGBC010000032.1 GCA_016933355.1 Candidatus Aminicenantota bacterium | reverse complement strand
GGTTCATAGATTGAACCGGTAAGTTTAGTATTGATACCGTAGAGTCAGAAGGATGAAGAAAACCGACCCGAGACAGGTCCGCGAGCTCCAGCGGCGCGAGGATTTCAAGAGCTCGATCGTCCATGCCGCCGAGGCGGTCTTCCTGCGCAAGGGGATCCCGGCAACGACCATGGACGACGTCGCCCGGCAGGCCCAGCTGTCGAAGGCGACGCTCTACCGCTACGTCCGGAGCAAGGGCGATCTCCTGTTCGAGATCGTCGTCCAATTCTATGACGACGTCATCGTCCAGCTCGAAGAGGTCCTCCGCTCCCCGGAGCGCAGCGCCCGGGCCAAGCTCGTCGCCGCGATCCGGGGCGCGCTGGCTTTCCAGGAGGCGAAGAGGAACGTCGCCCGCCTCATCCTGATGGACCCGGCCGTCCTCAAGCTCATGCGCGTGTTCGCTGAGGAGGAGTCCAAAGCCCAGTCGGCCTCGGCCCGCCGCTTCGTCCAGATGCTGAAGGCCAAGCGCCAGGCCCTGCTGGCCGTCGGCGAGCGCCTGATCGCCCTCGGCGTCGAGAGCGGCGAATTCCGCCCGCTCGACGTCCGGGCAGCCGTCCAGTTCCTGGAGGCCGTCATCCAAGGCCACATCCACAGCCAATTCCTGTTCGATAGCGACCGGACGATCGATGAGCTGACGGAGACGATCGCCCGATTCGTCCTGTCCGGAATCGAGAACAAATCCCAGCCCGTCAAAGGAGCGTCACGATGATGAAACCGGTTCGATACGCGGCTTGCTTCCTGCTGCTGGCCGGCCTGGCCGGCGCCGGCCGAGCCCAGGAGCCGGCTCCGCTCGTCCTGACTCTCGAGGACAGCATCCGCCTGGCTCTGGCCCAGAATCCCTTCCACCGGGCGAGCCGGGAGAAGATCAGCGCGGCCAAGTCCCAGGTCAACGAAGCGGCCTCCCGCTTTTTCCCGACCCTGGACGGCCAAGGCCTGTACACGCTGGACGAGAAGGTGTTCAGCCTCGAGTTCCCGTCCATGATCCCGGGCGAGCCGCCGACGCGGATGTCGCTCGACTTCACCAAGGACTATCAGTTCAGCCTGTCGCTGGCCGTGCCCCTCTACGCCGGCGGCCGGCTCGTCTCCGGGTTCAAGTCGGCCCGCTACGGCCTCGACGCGGCCCGCGAGACGGTCCGCCAGTCCCGACAGGAGACGGTCTTCAACGTCAAGAAAGCCTTCTACGGCTATCTCTTCGCCCGCAAGTTCGTGGACGTCTCCGAGGAGGCCGTCCGCCTGGCCGAGAAGCACTTCATCAACGTCAAGAATCTCTACGAGGTCGGCATGGCGTCCAAGTTCGACCTGCTTCGCTCCGAAGTCCAGGTCGCCAACCTCAAGCCCCAGCTGATCCGGGCCCGGAACGGCCTCCAGACGGCCGGCCTCGGGCTCAAGATGCTGCTCGGGCTGGAGATGGACAGTCCGATCGAGGTCCGGGGCGAGCTCGTCGTTCCGCCCGTCCAGCCGGACGCCGCGGCCAGCGAAGTCCGGGCCCTGGCCGCCCGGCCCGAGCTCGTCCAGCTCCAGCACCAGAGCCGGATCGCGGGCGAGATGGTCAAGATCGCCCGGGCCGCCGCCCTGCCCAGCTTGGCCATCGCGGGCAACTTCAACTTCTGGGCCGACCAGTTCAACTTCCGCAAAAGGAACTGGCAGGACTATTACTCGGTAAACCTGGTCCTGACCATCCCCTTGCTCAACGGCTTCCAGGTCCACTCCCAGGTCGGCCAGTCCCAAGCCCTCCTCAAGGAGATCGAGTGGAACCGGAAAGGCTTGGCCGAGACGGTCAAGTTCGAGGTCCAGCAGGCCCTCCTCAACCTTCAGCAAGCCAAGGAATCTCTCCTCTCCCAGGAGAAGAGCGTCGAGCAGGCCGAGGAGGCGGTCCGGATCGCCGAGCTTAACTATTCGGAAGGCCTGGCGACGACGCTGGACGTCAGCTCGGTCCAGGTCGCCCTGGCCCAGGCCCGGACGAACTACGCCCAAGCCCTCTACGATTACGCCGTGTCGGCGGCCGAGCTGGACAAGGCAACGGGCGCGGACCCCTACGCGGCCGACGAAACGGACTAGACACCAGGAGGATCGAGATGATAAACGCACGCACCCGCAACATAGGACTCTCGCTTTCGTTGGCGGCGCTCCTCGTCGCCTGCCGGCAGCCCCAGGCCGCCAAGCCCTCCGGCGAGGAGGTCTTCGGAGCGGCCCCGGTCCGGGTCGTCAAGGTCGAGTTCCGGCGGCTGGCTCAAACCGTCCGGGCCACCGGGACGATCGAGGCCGTCCAGAAGATCACGCTGACGCCCGACCAGGGCGGCAAGATCGCCCGGATCAACGTCGAGGAGGGCGACCGGGTCGTCAAGGGCCAGGTCCTGGCCGAGATCGACACCGAGTCCATCCGTTTGCAGCTCAAGCAGGCCGAGGCCGGGCGGGCCGTGGCCGAAGCCGCCTACAACGACGCCCGCCGCAACAAGGAGCGGATGGACCGCCTCCTCAAGGAGAACGCCGTCTCCGAGCAACAGTACGAGCAGGTCCGGCTCGGCCTCGAGAGCGCCCAGGCCCAGCTCGAGCAGGCCCGGGCCGCCGTCAACCTAGCCCGGCACACCCTCGACGTGTCCATTATGAAGGCGCCCTTCGGCGGGATCGTCGCCGCCAAGAACGCCGAGGTCGGCGACGTCGTCAACCCGATGATGGGCAGCTTCGGAGCGGCCAGCGGGGTCCTGACCCTGGTCGATTTCTCCAAGGTCAAGGTCAAGATCGAAGTCGCCCAGGACGCCGCCCTCCGCATCCGGAAAGGCCAGCCGGCCGAACTCCGCGTCTCGTCCTATCCGGGCCGGGTCTTCTCGGGGACGGTCACCGTCGCCAACCTGGCCGCCGACCCCCTGTCCAAGTTGTTCGGGGTCGAGGTCACGGTCGACAACCCCGACCTCGCCCTGCGGCCGGGGACGTTCGGCGAGGTTTCGGTCGAAATCGCCAGCCGCGAAGCGGCGCTGGTCGTGCCCCAGACGGCCATCGTCGACCAGTCCTTCCTGTTCGTGGCCCAGGACGGCAAGGCCGTCAAGCGGGCGGTCCAGGTCGGGCTGCAGACCGCCGACGCGGTCGAGATCCTGTCCGGCCTGGCCGAGGGCGAAGCGGTCATCGTCGAGGGCAACTACAGCCTCGACGACGGCGCCGCGATTCATGTCAACGGAGAGGTCCGGAAGTGAAGATCCCCGAGTTCTCGGTCAAGTATAAAGTCACGACGACCATGCTCATCCTGATCCTGGTCGTCGTCGGATTCATCTCGCTCACCCGGCTCGGGCTGGACTTCTTCCCCGACCTGGAATTCCCGACGGTCTCGGTCATCACGACCTACGCGGGCGCCTCGTCCGAGGACATCGAGAAGACGATCACCCAGACGCTCGAAGAAGTCGTCAGCTCGGTCAGCGGCGTCAAGAAAGTCACGTCGCAGAGCTCGGAGGGCTATTCCTTGATCACGGTCGAGTTCGAGTGGGGGACCAACCTCGACTTCGGCGCCCAGGACCTCCGGGACCAGATCGGCCTCTACCGGGCTTTTCTGCCCGAGGCGGCCAGCGATCCCTTGGTCGTCAAGTTCAACATGTCCATGCTCCCGGTCGTCTTTTACGGGATCACCGGCCCGATGCCGACCCTCGCCCTGAAGACGCTGCTCGATGACGACGCGGCGCCGCGCCTGGAGCGGATCGACGGCGTCGCCGCCGCCTCGGTTTTCGCGACGGACACGCGCGAGATCCTGGTCGACGTCGACAAGGCGGCCCTCGCGAGCCGGAACCTGTCCCTGGACGGGATCCTGATGGCGCTCCGGGCCGAGAACGTCAACCTGCCGGCCGGCAACCTCGTCGAGCGCCATACCGACTTCCTGGTCCGGACCATGGGCGAGTTCAAGTCCCTGGACGACATCGGACGGACCATGATCGGCGCCACGGCGACCGGCAGCCCCATCTACCTCAAGGACGTGGCCGTGATCCGGGACGGTCTGAAAGAGGTCCGGAATACGGCGCGCATCCAGCAGCAGAACGGCGTCTACCTGATCATCAGCAAGCGATCGGGCGCGAACGCGGCCACCGTCGGACGGCGCGTCAAGGCCGAGATG
>JAFGBC010000172.1 GCA_016933355.1 Candidatus Aminicenantota bacterium | reverse complement strand
CCGGCTGATCGACCATCTGGAGACCGTCGCGTTTCAGACAGCGCCCTTGGACGGAGTCCTGGACGCCTCCGGCCAAGCCGCCGCCAAAGCGCTGACCGACCTGCCCCAGGATTCCGAGCTGGCGGCCTACATCAAGGACAACCTCAACTGGGACGATATCCCGGGCAGCCCCCCCCATCCCCTCAAGCTCAAGGCCGGCAAGAGGTCGGGCCTCGGCCAACTCCGCGGACTCCGGACGCACAACGTCATTTTCGCCCCGACCCCGACCTCCTTCTCCGTGTCGCGGACGCTCTCGAAAAGCCCGGTCCTGAGGTTCGGCTACGGCGCGGTCGATAAGGACCCTGAGGCCGTCGACGGCGGACTCGCCTTCGAAGTCAGCGTCGAAGACCTGGAGGGCGGCCGCCGGGAGTCCGTGTTTCGGACGGTCGTCAATCCCAAGGCTAAGAAGAAGGACCGGACGTGGTCTTTCAAGGACGTCGACCTCGGCGCTTACGCGAAGAGGACGGTCCGGATCGTGTTCGCGACGTCGTCGGCCCATCCGCGGCAGAGCCGTCATCTCGCGGCCTGGGTCAATCCCCTTCTCCTGGACAGCGAACGGCCCTCCCCCAAGACGAACGTGATCCTCATCTCGATCGACACCCTTCGGGCCGACCACCTCGGCTGCTACGGCTATACCCGCGAGACGTCTCCGCACATCGACGCCTGGGCCGCCGGCGGAACGCGCTTCAGCCAGGTCATCGCCCAGGCCCCCTACACCGTCTCATCTCACATGTCGACGCTGACCGGCCTCTACCCCTCCTTCCACAAGGTCAACGAAATCCGGACGAGCGTCATGAACCCGAAGATCAAGACGCTGGCCGAAATCCTCTACGCCGCCGGCTACCGGACCTGGGGCATTACGGGCGGCGGCCAGGTGAGCTCCAACTACGGGTTCTCGGAGGGGTTCGAAAGCTACATCGAGTACACGGCCAACCGCCGCGACGTCGAGATGCGCGTCGCCGAGACGATCGCGTTCATCGAGAAGGAAAAAAACAACCCCTTTTTCATCTTCTTCCACACCTACAAGCCCCACGCCCCCTACCGGCCCGCGCCTCCCTACGACACGATGTTCAACCCCGGCTACCGGGGCAAGGTCAACGGGTCGATCGCCCAGATCGAGGACATCAACGCCGGACGGCTTCAGGTCAGCCAAGAGGACCTCGACCACCTGGTCGCCCTCTACGACGGCGATATCCGCGAGATGGACGACCAGCTCGCGAAGCTGTTCGACTACCTGAAGACAGAGAAGCTGGACGAGCGGACCCTAGTCGTGTTCGCCTCCGACCACGGCGAGGAATTCGGCGAGCACGGCAAGTACGGCGTCCACAGCCACTCCTTGTTCGAGGAGCTCGTGCGCGTCCCGCTCGTCATGGTCCTGCCCGGCCGGATCCCGGCGGGCCGGGTCTGCGAGAGCCAGGTCCAGCTGGTGGATATCATGCCCACGATCCTTGACATCGCGGGCGCCAAGGACAAGAACCTCGCGGCGAGCCTGGCCGGAGAATCGCTGCTGCCCCTGATGCGCAAAGGCCGGAGCGCCGGACCCGAGCGCAAGGCGTTCAGCGAGCGGCTGGCCATCGACCACATCCATCTTCGGGCCCTGCGCACGCCGGAGTCCAAATACATCTTCCAGGACGACAAGGCCAAGGCGATCGTGACGCACCGCTATTTCGACCTGATCCAGGACCCGCGCGAACAGACGTCGATCGAGCCGTCCCCGGCCGCCCTTCGGGAGCTGTTCCAGCAGGTCCTGTTCCTGATCGAGGAGGCGAAACGCGTCGACGCTTCGCCTCGCGAGAAGGCGATCGACGAGGAAACCCTCGACGCGCTCAAGGCGCTCGGCTACATCCGTTAGCCGCCCCCCCCGCTCTTCGCTCCGGCGCGGCGCCCCGCGCCCTGGGAATCCTAGAGCCCCAGGTCGGCCGCAATCCCTTGCATGGCCTTGATGCAGATTGATAGGAACTCGTCGAGCGCGATGCCCGCGTTGACGCACTTTTCGATTTCTTCGCGCCGGGCGCCCTTGGCGAAGCTCTTCTCCTTGTAACGGCGCTTGATGAACTCGAGGTCGATCGCGGCCAGCTTCTTGTCCGGATGCATCAGGGTCGCGGCGATGATCAGCCCGGTCAGCGGGTCGACCGCGTATATGCACCAATCCATGACCGACTCGCAGGCGACCTTCCCGGCATGGGCCTGGATGGCCCGCAGGATCTCCGGCGCCAGGCCGCGCCCCTCGAGCATCTTGACCGTCTCGGTCGTATGGATCTCGGGGCTCTTGGCCGTCTTCTCGTAGTCCAGGTCGTGGAGGAGCCCGGCCAAGCCCCAAGGCTCCGGATCTTGGCCGAGCCGGACGGCGAGGGCCCTCATGCAGGCTTCGACGGCCAGGCAGTGCTTGACCAGGTTCGGGTTGGGCAGGTTGGCTTTGACCAGCTCGAGCGCTTCCTCTCGCGTCATCTTGGATTCTCCTTTTGTAACGACATGCCCTTCGGCTTCGGCGTCCTTCGCGGCCGCCGGCGTACGACCTTTTGATTCGCCCTTCTTTTTTTCCTTGGCTTTGAGACCATCCTTCTTCGCCCCGTCCTTGGCCTCGGCCTCCGGCGCCGGCGCCGGTTTTAGAGCGTCCCGGGGCTTTGGATCCGGCCGCTCGACGACGTAGACGAGCTCGGCCTCGGCCGACGCCTTTTCGTCGACGGCCTTGACCCGGACGGCGTAGGCCCCGGCTTTGGTCTCGTACCAGGTCCAGCTCGATTCCTCGGACGACGCCTGGACGACCTCGACGGCTTCGCCCGCTTTCAGCGCAAACTCGAACTTGGGCTGGAAGAGGCCAGTGGCGGCGGCCTGGAAGGTGACGTCGTCCCCTTCTTTGATGGGCGACGGCCGCGTCGCGTTCAGCGACACCTTGATCTCCTTCTTCAGGAAGATGAGACGGCCCTTGTCGCCGTCCTCATCGTAAAGGTTCGAGACGAGGAACGGCTCGACCCAGACCGGGTTGGAGCGCGATTCGGATTCCTGGGTGTAGTCGCCGGTCTTCAGGCCCGTCTTGATATCGAAGACGGTCAGGACCGGCGACTGGGTGGCGACGACCACGCGCTCGCCGACCAGGACAGGGTCGAAGCGAGGACGGGCCGGCAGGGGCTGCCACCAGAGGATATCGCCCCCGTCCCGGTCCAGGCAATAGAGCACATTATTCGCGGTCAGGAACACGATCCGTTTCCCGGAAACGAGGATGGCCCCCCGGACCGGTCCGTTGGTCCGGACCTTCCAGCGCTCCTTGGACTTGACCATGTCGACGGCATGAAGCCGGCCGTCCTCGGCCATGAAGTAGAGGCGTCCCTCCTCGGCCATCAGGAGCTCGGTCGGGGCCGAGCCCGCCGTGAAGGACCAGCCCTTCCCGCCGTCGCCCTGGAAGCCGCGGAGCGAACCGTCCTTGCAGCCGAACACGACCAGGCTGCCGGCCGGGAGCGGTCCGGACGTCCGCTCGCACTCCAGCCGGACGCGCCAGGCCTCGCTCCCGTCGGCCGCGTTCAGGGCGACGACCTCGTCTCTTTCCGTCCCGTAGAATAGGAGGCCGCCGGCTTCGCGGACCCGGGTCGCGATCTTGCGCCGGGGCCGGTTCTTCCAGACGAGCTCGCCCTGAAACGTCAGGCGGTGGATTTCAGAGGAGCGGCAGGAGAGCGTCAGCCCCTCCGCTCCGACCTCCGGCGGCCAGTCCACGATGTCTTCCGCTTCGTACGTCCAGAGGACTTTGCGCTGGACCTCGTCAATTGCGTGAATGACGCCCGCTTTCGTGTGCAGGACGAGCCCGGCCGGAGTCCGTTGGACGAGGCCGGCGGTCTCGCCTTGGTAAGGAACGTCACCGTCTTGGATCAAAGGAAAAACGAGCCCGCTCGGATAGGGCTCGGGGCCGCGGCGGAACAGGGCGCAGCCGGGGACAAAAACGAGGGCCAGCAGCGCAGCGGTCAGATATCGTCCGGGAATTCTCATGTCGGCCTGGGTGTTTCATCTTACCATGTTTCGGCGGACGCCTCAATCTTTACAGCGGGAGGGCAACCTGCTATCATCCGGGACGATTCGTGATGGTCAACTACATCCTGCTCTACAAGATCCGCAAGCGCGTCAAGGCCATTCTCAAGCAGAAGATCGAGGATGAGGAGCTGGCCACGACCCGCAAGTCCTGCTTGGGCTGCCTCGCCGACGAAGTCAGCTGGGAGATCTACTACCTGTTCAAGGAGAGGGACGAGGACGCGCAGGACTAGGCCGGTTCAGGCCTCTCCTGCGCCGTCCCCTTTCGTCCTGGGATCAACCGCGTCCGTCTCGCCCCCGCGCTCGCGCCGCAGGCGCGCCTTGACGTCCTTCCACCAGGCGAGGCGCTTGCGGACCTCCTTCTCGAACCCCATCCCCCCCGGCTCGTAGTAAACGCGCCCCTTAAGCCTGTCCGGAAGCGTCTCCATGTCGGTCGTCCCCAAAGCGAAATCGTGGGCGTAGGCGTAGTCCTTACCGTAGCCGACATCCTTCATCAGAGTGCTCACGGCGTTTCGGATTTGGAGAGGCACCGGCTCGTGGGGCCGCTCGGCGACGTCCTTCATGGCCGCGCCGAACGCCGCGTAGACGCGGTTGCTCTTGGGCGCCGTCGCCAGGTAGACCGCGGCCTCGGCCAGGGCCAGCTCGCCTTCGGGAGACCCCAGGAAATCGTAGGCGTCCTTGGCGTGAAGGGTGACGGCCAGGGCCTGAGGATCGGCCAGGCCGACGTCCTCGGAGGCGAAGCGGACGAGGCGGCGGGCGATATAGAGCGCGTCTTCGCCCGAGGCGAGCATGCGGGCGAGCCAGTAGAGGGAGGCGTCGACGTCGCTGTTGCGGAGGCTCTTATGGAGGGCCGAGATCAGGTTGAAATGCTCCTCCCCGCTCTTGTCGTAAAGGAGGATCCGTTTCTGGAGCGCCTCCTGGACGACCTCGGCGCTGATCCGGCCGTCGCCGGCCAGCGTTGCTGCGATCTCGAGCGAGTTGAGCGCCCGGCGGGCATCGCCGTTGCTGTAATTGACGATGAACTCGCGGGCCTCGGCGTCCAGCGAGAGGATCTGGGCGCCCAGCCCATCCGCCTCATCGGTCAGCGCGTCCTCGAGGATCCGGCCCAGCGCCTCGGCCGACAGCTCCTTGAGGACGAGCACCTTGGTCCGAGACAGGAGCGGCGCGATGATCTCGAACGAAGGGTTCTCGGTCGTCGACCCGTAGAGGACGACGTCGCCGCGCTCGACGTAGGGCAGGAACGCTCCCTGCTGGGCCTTGTTGAAGCGGTGGATCTCGTCGATGAACAGGACGATCGGCTTCCCGTACAGCTTCTTGTGGTCCTCGGCCCGGGCCATGGCCTCCTTGACCTCCTTGATCCCGGACAGGACGGCGCTGAAGAAGACGCAGGGGACGTCGAAATGGCGGGCCAGCATGGTCGCCAGGGTCGTCTTACCCGAGCCGGGCGGCCCCCAGAAGATGAGCGAGACGAGCCGCCCCGACTCGATGAGCTGGGTCAGGAGCTTGCCCGGCCCGAGGAGATGCTCCTGCCCGTAGACGCGGTCGAACGTCCGCGGCCGCATCCGTTCCGCGAGCGGGGTGTGCTGTCCGTCGGTTTCCATGGTCGGTCGGCGCAGGGGCATTATAACAGAAACCGGCGGGCGGTTCGCGCGGCGCGCGGCCGTCTTGACGCTCGCGGCGGGGGCGTGCTAATGTG
>JAFGBC010000171.1 GCA_016933355.1 Candidatus Aminicenantota bacterium | reverse complement strand
CCGCGCCCATCGCGACGCCCCGGCCGACCGCGATGCCTTCGAAACGCGGTTCATCGCCTTTCTCGAGGGCGAAGCCACGCCCGCGGGAAAGATGGCCGTCTGTCGCGAGCTCCGATCCGTCGGGACCGAGCGGTCTGTCCCGGCCCTGGCCGGCCTCCTGACCGCGCCCGAGACGAGCGACGCCGCCCGCTACGCGCTCGAGAAGATCCCGGGCGCGGCCGCCGACAAAGCCTTGATCGACGCCCTCCATACGACGTCCGAGGCCGTCCGGCTCGGCGTCATCTCGAGCCTGGCCAACCGCGGGTCGCGGGCGGCCGTGTCCGAGCTGGCCGAGATCGTCCTGAAGGGCGATGGCTCGTCCGTCCCGGCCGCCGCCACGGCCCTGGGCGCCGTGGGCGGCCCGGACGCCTCGAAATCGCTCTACAATTTCCTGGGCATCACGAGCGGCGAGGTCAAATCGTGCGTCGCGTCCTCGCTCCTCCTCTGCGCAGAGGAGTTCCTGAGAGCGGGCGACCCGGCCGCCGCCGCGCCGCTCTTCGACAGGATCTTGAAGTCCCGGCTCCCCGAGCCGATCCGCCGGGCGGCCTTCAAGGGAACGGTCCGCGCTGCGGGCGGGGCCGCGGAGGATAGCCTCCTGGCCGCTCTGACCGGCCGCGACGCCGGCCTGAGGGAGACGGCCCTGGCCATGGTTCCCGAGGTCTTCGGTCCGGACGCGATCGGCCGCGTCACGGAGCTCTATCCCAATCTCTCTCCCTCCGAGAAGATTCGTCTCGTTTCGCTGCTGACCGGCTATCCTAAGCAGACAGCGCTCCCCGTCCTGATCGCCGCGGCCGCCGCCGGGGACGCGTCCGTCCGCGTCGAGGCTTTAAAAGCGCTCGAAGCCTCCGGCGACGCCTCCGCGGTCGGGCTCCTCGTAGAGCGGACGGCCCGTTCGCGCGGCGCGGAGCAGCTCGCCGCGCGAACGAGCCTGTGGGGGATGAAGGGCGACGACGTCGATCGGGCCGTGCTCGCCCTTGCCGCCGAAGCTTCGGATTTGGCGATCCGGGCCGCGGCCGTCCGCGCCGTGGGTGAGCGTTCGATCGCCGCCGGCAAGGACGCGCTCCTCGGTCTCGTCCGGAGCGGGCCGCCCACGCTTCGGCTCGAAGCCATCCGCGGTCTCAAAGGATTGGCGGGGCCGGCCGACCTTGCGGCGCTCCTCGCCCTCCTCGTCAAGCTCGAGGACGAGGCTGAGATCGAAGAGATGCGGAGCCTGGCCGCGGGCGTAGCGCTGACGATCGTCCGGCCGGGCGCCCGGGCCGACGCCGTCGAGTCCATGCTCGCGACGACGACGGATGCCAAAGCGCGGGGCTCGCTGCTCCGGGTTCTCGGGCAAATCGGCGACGAGAGTGGGCTACCGCTGATACGGCGCGCCCTATCCGCAGGGAACTCGGGGCTGATCGACGCGGCCGTGCGTGCCGTCTGCGACTGGCCGACCGCGGCCGCCAGGGACGATGCGCTCGCGATCGCCCGGACCGGCGCCGACCCTGTCCATCGGGTGCTGGCCCTGCAAGCCTTCGTCCGCATGGTCGGGCTCGAGCCCTACCGAAATCCGGCCGCCGCGACGGCCGACCTGGCGACGGCGCTCGCCCTCGCGTCGCGGCCCGAGGAGAAAAAGCTCGTCCTGGGTCTTCTGCCGCGCTTCGCCTGTCCCGAGGCTCGCGCGCTCGCCGAGTCGCTGCTGGCCGACCCCGCGGTCAAGGACGAGGCGGCCCTCGCCGCAGCCCGAATCAAGGAAAGGCTCGGCGCCTAGTACTTGATGAGGACAAAGTCGGTTCCGGTGCCCGAGCCGCCGCACGTTCCCGCGATGTAGATGTTGCCCGCCGCATCCAGGACGATGGCGCTCGGGATGTCGTCCACCAGGCCCGGCCCGTCATAGCGCAATCCCCAACGCGCCTTGCCCGCCGGGTCGTACTTGAGGGTCGTGATGTCGTCGTTGCCCCGTTCGTTCCGGCTTTCGCCCACGACATAGGCGTTTCCCGAGCGGTCCAGGGCGATCGTCCGTCCATAATCGCCTTCCGTCGGCCCGTGGTATGTTTTCGTCCAGAGGGTCTTGCCGGACGGTCCGTACTTCATTGTCGCGAAGTCCCAGTCGACGGCGGCCACGGTGGTCCATCCGGTGACATAGGCGTTGCCCTTGGCGTCGAGTGCGAGCCCGCCCAGGCCGTCATCCCCGTTCTTTCTGCCGTTAAAAGCCTTCAGCCAGAGGTGCCGTCCGTCCTTGTCGAACTTGGCGGTCACGATGTCATGATTGTAGGCTGTCCGCTTGCTGCTGCCCGCGATGGTGACGGCTCCCGAAGGGGTCACGCAGATGGCGGCGGCAACGTCCGTATCGTCGCCCGTGCAGTTCACCGTTTTAGACCAGAGCCGGCTGCCGTTCTTGTCGAATTTGACGGCGAGCAGGTCCCAGTTGCCGTTAAAAAGGCCGCCGCAGACATAGATGTTATTCGAAGCGTCGACGACGACGTCCCGGGCCATGGCGATATCCGTGG
>JAFGBC010000170.1 GCA_016933355.1 Candidatus Aminicenantota bacterium | reverse complement strand
GGACTGGGCGGTGCAGGGTTCGAACCTGCGACCCCCGGCGTGTAAGACCGATGCTCTTCCGCTGAGCTAACCGCCCGGCCGCCACGGGCCGTTTCCTAAAGTAGAGGAGCCCGAAGGGATTGTCAATCCTCCCGCCCCCGGACATCAGCCGGGGATGGACGGGGTTGTCCCGGACCTTGCGTCGGGGACGGCCTTCGCGCCCCTTCGGTCGGCCCGTCCGGGCGCTGTTGACATAAGTCATCGCGTATGTTAAATATAGGCTTTCTTTTTCGCGAGAAATCCAAGAATCAAGGGAAACGACAATGTTTGCGATCATCCGAACAGGCGGAAAGCAGTACCGTGTCCGCTCCGGCGACGTCCTGGACATCGAGAAGATCGATGCCGAGCCCGGCGCCGCGGTCGCTTTCGATGACGTCCTCCTGATCGACGACGACACGAACACATGGATCGGGACGCCGGTCGTCGATCGCGCCCTCGTCCGGGGCGAAGTTCTCGCCCAGCACAGGGACCGCAAGGTCCTCGTCTTCAAGAAGAAGCGGAGGAAGCAGTATCGGAGAACCCGCGGTCATCGCCAGGCGCTGACCCGCGTCCGTATCCTCGCGCTCTTCGCGGACCGCGACGCCGCCCCGATCCAGGAGTTCGTCCCTCCGCCGCCTCCGGCGCCCAAGCCGGACGTCGCCGCGCCCGAAGCCGCGCCGGCGGCCAAGGCCGAGAAGCCCAAGACGCCGGTCCGTCCGGCCGCGGCGAAGGCCAAGCCCAAGGCCGCCAAGGGCGAGCCGGCCAAGGCCAAGGACGCCAAGAAGAAGCCCGAAGCCAACAAGCCGGCGCGGGCCAAGGCCGCGGCGAAAAAGAAGGAGTGAGACCATGGCCCACAAGAAATCCTCCGGCAGCGCCAAGAACGGACGCGACAGCCATTCCAAGCGGCTGGGCGTCAAGAGATACGGCGGCCAGGCCGTCCGCGCGGGCTCGATCCTCGTCCGTCAGAGAGGAACGCCCTTCAAGGCCGGCGCCAACGTCGGCCGCGGGAAGGACGACACGCTGTTTGCCGTCGTGGACGGGACCGTCCATTTCGAGCGGAAGGGAAAGCGGGACGCGGTCGTTTCGGTCCTGCCCGCTGCGGAGGCGGTCTCCTGAGAAACGCGGCGGGTTGAGGCGTATGCCTCGCACACTCCTTCCGGCCGGCCTGATCCGCGATGTTCGTTGACCGGGTCGAGATTATCGTCCGCGCCGGGAAGGGAGGGAACGGCTGCGTCAGCTTCCGCCGGGAAGCCAAGGTCCCCAGGGGCGGACCGGACGGCGGCCGGGGCGGAGACGGCGGCAGCGTGATCCTGGCCGCCGACCCGAGCTGCCGCTCCTTGTCCTATTTCCGTTTCCATCCGATCAATAAGGCCAAGCCGGGCAGCCACGGCGAGGGCGCCAACAAATCCGGGAAGCGAGGCGACGACCTCACCCTGATCGTTCCGGTCGGGACCGTCCTCAGGGCCAAAGGCGCGAACGAGGTCCTCTGCGACCTCGCCCGGCCCGGCGACCGGTTCACGGCCGCGCGCGGCGGGAAGGGCGGCCGCGGGAACGCGTCCTTCGCCACCGCGACCCATCAGGCCCCGCGCGAGCACGAGCCGGGCCGTCCCGGCGAGGAGCGGGAGCTCGTCTTGGAGCTGAAGCTGATCGCCGACGTCGGCCTGGTCGGGTTTCCGAACGCCGGCAAATCGACCCTGCTCTCCAAAGTCTCCGCGGCCCGGCCCGTCATCGCCGACTATCCGTTCACGACCCTCGTTCCCAACCTGGGCGTCGTCGACGCCGGAAACGATCGGAGCTTCATCCTGGCCGACATCCCGGGGCTGATCGAGAGAGCGCACCTGGGCCACGGCCTGGGGATCCGGTTCCTGAGGCATATCGAGCGGACCAAAGTCCTCGTCCATGTCGTCGATATATCGCCGTTCACGGGCCGCGACCCGGTCGAGGACGTCCGGGTCGTCAACGATGAGCTCGAAGCCTATAACCCGGCCCTCCTGTCCCGGCCCCAGATCATCGCCGCCAACAAGACCGACCTCCTGGACGAGGGACGCGAACGCCTGGCCGCGCTGCGGTCCTTCGCGCGGGCCGGGGGCCTGCCCTTCCACGCGATCTCGGCCCTGAAGGGAGACGGCCTGTCCCGGCTTGTCGCGGCGATCGCGAAGCGGCTGGCCGCGTTGGATGAAGCCGGGGGCTGACGCCATGCCGAGGGCGCGCATCGGGCTGTTCGGGGGGACGTTCAATCCCGTCCATTCCGGGCATATCCACGCCGCCCGGGCCGTCCGGGACCGTCTGGAGTTTCGCGAAGTCCTGCTCATCCCCTCCTATCGGCCGCCCCACAAAGGGACGGTCGGCCTGGCTCCGGCCCAAGACCGGCTGGCGATGGTCCGGCTCGCCGTCCGGGATTGCCCCGGGTTGGCGGCCAGCGCCGTCGAGGTCGAAGCCCGCGAAACGTCCTACGCGGTCCTGACCCTGGACAAGATGAAGGCCGCCTATCCGGGCGCGCGGCTCTTCTTCGTTTTGGGGACGGACGCGTTCGCGGAGATCGAGACCTGGAAGGACTACCGTCATCTTCTCGAGGAGTGCCTCTGGGTCATCATGAGCCGTCCGGGCGGCGCGCGGGCGGACGCCCGCCGCGTCCTCGGCAGCCGGCCGGCCGCCCTGTGCCGGGTGCTGACGGCCGGCGAACGACTTCGCGACGCGGACCTCGCCCGCGTTCGGTTCATCTTTCTGGACGTGGACGCCCTGGACATATCCTCGTCCGCCGTCCGGGAGGCCGTCCGGAACGGCCGGCCGATCGCGGGGCTCGTCCCGCCCGCGGTCGAAGACTACCTTCGCTCTCATCAACTCTACCGGAAGGACAACGGGTGACCGCCATGGAGACGACGACACTCAAGAAAGCGACGAAGCGAACTCTGCCCGCCGCCGTAAAGCTGGCGGTCCAGGCCGGCTTGGACAAGAAAGCCGAGGACGTCCTGGTCCTGGACCTGCGCGAGATCGCCTCGTTCACGGAATATTTCGTCATCATGAGCGGACGCTCGACCCGGCAGAACCAGGCCGTCTTCGACGCGGTCAAGGACGTCCTCAAGAAGAAAAAAATCCTGCCGCTGGGCGCCGAGGGCCTCGAGAGCGGAGAGTGGATCCTGATCGACTACGGGAGCTTCCTGGTTCACATCTTCTCCCCGCGGCTGCGGGACGCCTACGTCCTGGAAAAGCTGTGGGGCGACGCTCCGCGGCTGTCCTTCGGGCCCGAGACATGAAGCTCAGGCTGCTTTGGCCGGGGCGGACGAGGAGTCCGGAGTTCCGGCGCTTGGAGGAGGCCTATCTGGAGCGCATCAACCGGATGGCTCCCTGCCGCCTGATCGTTACCCGGGAAGCCCGGGGCTTTGACGAGGGCCGGCCGGACCGGATCTTGGATTTCGAGGCGGAAGGGCTTGAAAAACACCTCAAAGATGACTATATTATCTGCCTCATCGACAGAGGACGAGACATGAGCTCAACGGAATTCGCCCGATTCCTGAGGCAGCGGGAGACGGCCTCGGGACAACCCCTGGCCTTCGTGGCGGGAGGATTCCTGGGCCTGGCCGAACGCGTCCTCGCCAGGGCGGACCTGAAGCTCTCCTTGTCCCGGATGACATTCTCCCATGAGCTGTCGCGAATCGTCCTCCTGGAGCAGGTTTACCGGTCCCTGACCATCCTCCGGGGACGATCCTATGCCAAGTGAAAGGACAGGCCAGTGAATAAGAAAGAGCGGGAGTATTACCGGAAGAAGCTCCTCGAGAAGAAGCAGATGATCCTCATCCGTCTCAACGGCTTTTATACGGAGAGCAAAGACATCGAAACCGACGTCGCCCAGGACCCCGTCGACAAAGCCGACAGCTCCTATACCAAGGAGTTCCTGCTCAGCCTGTCCGACGCCGAGCGGGAGCTGCTCCTCCACATCGACCACGCCCTCCTCCGCCTCCACCGGGACGAATACGGAACCTGCCAGAGCTGCCAGAAAGAGATCGGGAAAAAGAGACTCGAGGCGGTTCCCTGGTCGTCTCTCTGTATAGAGTGTCAGGAGAAGGCCGAGGAAGAAGCCGGCTAGGCCGCCGTCTGGCTCGCGCCGCGGCAACCGCGGGCGCGACATTCGAGCAGGCGCTTTTTCCCTCCCGCTGTCGGGTCTGCCGGGCCTGGCTTGAAATCCCCGGCGAAACCGCCGTCTGTGACGCCTGCCTCTCGTCTTTGAAGCCCGAGACGGCTCCTTATTGTCTCTGTTGCGGCGTGTTCTTCGACGGCGCCGGGGAATCCCATTATTGCGGGGCGTGTCTAGATGCGCCGCCGCCGTTTTCCCGGCACCGCTCGTTCGGCCGCTACTGGGGCGTCCTCAAAGACGTGATCCTCCTCTATAAGTTCCGTGGCTTCTCCCTGCTGGGGCGGATTCTGGCCGAGACGACTCATGCCGCACTCGAGGGGGAGGTCGCTCTGTGGGGGGGAGAGCCGATGTTGGTTCCCGTTCCCCTCCATCCCCGCAGGGAGCGGTCGCGGGGGTTCAATCAGTCGCTGCTCCTCGCGCGCGGGCTGGCCGGACCGAGCGGGCTCGAGGTCGGGAGCCGCGTCCTGATCCGGACGCGCGACGGGCCTCCCCAATCGAGGCTCCGGGCCGGCGACCGGACTCGCAATGTCCGCGGCGTCTTTGCCGTCGGCCGCGGCGCCCCCATCCGCGGCCGAGCGGTCATCGTCGTCGACGACGTCTACACGACGGGGTCCACGCTCAAGGAGTGCGCTTCGGTCCTCCTCCGGGCCGGGGCGGCCGAGGTGCGGGGGATCACCCTGGCGCGGGCTTGAATCGGAGGGCCGAATAAAGGATCTTCTCCAAAAAAAAGGGCGGCTCGCCCGGAGGGCGGCCGCCTTGTCGGGGGGCGTTACTTTTTCTCGGGCGCCTCGGAGTGGGTCTTCAGGATCTTCACCTTCTTGGGCTTGAGCTCGGGCTTCTTGCTCATCCGGATCTTGAGGACGCCGTTCTCGTGGACGGCGCTGACCTTCTCGGGGTCCACGTAGCTGGGCAGCGTAAAGGAGCGGAAAAAGGTGCCGTAGGAACGCTCGATGCGGTGGTAGTTCTCTTCCTTGGTCTCCTTCTCCAATTTCCGCTCGCCCTTGATCGACAGGATGTTGTTTTCCAGCGAGACTTCGATGTCCTTTTCGTCGATCCCGGGAATTTCGGCCGCCAGGACCAGCTCCTGGTCCGACTCGAAGATATCCACCGCCGGAAGCCAGGCGCTCGAGATCATGTCCTTGTCCTCGCCCCTCTGGGCGAACGCGTCCTCGAACAGCCTGTTCATCTTGTCTCTCAGGGTCGTCATGTCCCTGAACGGGTCGAATCTGATGATCGCCATGTTTTACCTCCTGGATATGTCATTGAACACGAATATAATATAATATTTAAGTGTATAATTGTCAAGTAATATGATATAAATAATTCATATTTATGACAAAAAAATTATCGTCCGTGGATCAGGACTGTCAGTTCTCCTTTCTCAAGGACATCATCGGCGGTCTCGAGCAGCTCCTTTACCGTTCCCCTACGGAACTCCTCGTGTATCTTGGTGATTTCCCTGGCTAGGACGACCTCCCGGTCTCCCAGAATCTCGAAGACGGCCTCCAGAAACCTCCTGACTTTCCTGGCCGGAAGGTAGAGAGCCAGGGTTCCCTCCTCGTCCTCGAGGGCCTTCAGCCACTTCTTCAGGGCTTCGGCCTTGGGGGGCGGAAAGCCCACGAACAGGAATCGGTGAGTCGGCAGCCCGGATGCGCACAGGGCTGCGGTCAGAGCGCAGGGGCCGGGCACGGGAACGACCCTTATCCCCTTCCGCACGGCGTCCCGGACCAGCGAAAACCCGGGGTCCGAGACGGCGGGCGTCCCCGCGTCGCTGACCAGCGCCACGTCCCGGCCTTCCTCAAGGGCGCGGAGGATTACCGGCGCCTTCTGCTTTTCCCGCCCCTGATAGTAGCTCGTCAACTTGGCGCGTATGCCGTGCCTATTCAGGATCTTGACGGTCCGGCGGGTGTCCTCGCAGGCGATGAGGTCGACCTCGCCCAGCACGCGGAGGGCGCGCCGCCCGATGTCCTCGAGGTTTCCGATCGGCGTCGCGACGACGTAGAGCGTTCCCCGGGCGGCGGGGACGGGCGGAGCGGGCTCCATGGCTCAGCAGCCCCGGTCGTAGGGATAGAGGAAGTCGTGACCGACGGTCCGGAACGACAGCTTGGCGATCGGCGGCATCCGGCGCTTGAACTCGGACCGGCGCATCATGTCTGCGACGCGCTCGACCTTGCGGCGGGCGAAGCCCCGGGCGACGACCTCGCGCCGCGATTCGCGGAGGTCGACGAGATGATAGAGGATCCGGTCGAGCTCGGCGTAGTTCAGGCCGATTTCGGCTTCGTCCGTCTGGCCGGGCCACAAGCCGGGCGTGGGCGTTTTGCGGAGGATGGCGGCCGGCAGGCCGAGGTGGCGGCCCAGGGCGCGAACCTGGGTCTTGTACAGGTCCCCGAGCGGGTTGAAGGCGCAGGCCATGTCGCCGTGGATCGTGCCGTATCCGATCAGAAGCTCGGTCTTATTGCTGGTGCCGATGATCAACGCCTCGGTCCGCTCCGAGAAGTCGTAGAGGACGGACATCCGCTCGCGGGCCATCTTGTTTCCCCTCCGGCGCGGGCTCCGGGTGGGGAACCTGGCGAAGTAAGCGTCGACCTGGGGCGCGATGTCGATGAGTTCCGTCCGGACGCCGAGCTTCGCCGCCAGCGCGCGGGCATCCCGGAGATCCTTGGGAAATCCCGATCCGTAGGGCATGATCAGGGCGATGACATGGGACGGCCCTACGGCGCGGACGGCCAGGGCGGCCGCGACGGCGGAGTCGAGTCCGCCCGACAGGCCCAGGATCCCGTTCCGAAACCCGAAGCGGGACAGCTCCTGACGGAGGAAGGCGGTCAGGACCTTCTCGACGAACGGGGCGTTAATCGTCATGGCTCTGGATGATCCGGCGCAAGCCCTCCAGGACGACCTCGGGCCTGTCTTCCTTATGGAAGTGCATCCGGCGGCGGGCGCGGCGGACGTCGTCGGGCCGGATCTCGCGGACGAGAAGGTCCTCGTCGAGATAGGGGGAGCGGCCGAGGAGTCGTCCGTCGGGGGCGAACAGGAACGACCCGCCCGCGAAGGGGACGCCGTCCTCGAACCCGACGCGATTGCAGTAGACGACGAAGGCGGAGGCGAAGAAGGACAGGGACTCGCCCATCCGCTCCCACATCCGGCTCGAGGCGAAGGCCTGCTCGGGCGTCGAGCCGCGGCCGGGCGCGGCGCTGACGGCGACGATGAGCTCGGCCCCGCCGGCCTGGAGGAGGTAGCCGATTCCGGTCTGGAGGAAATCCCGGCAGATGAGCAGCCCGGTCCGCAGACGGCGCGCCGCGAAGGTCTCGGCCTCCCCGCCCCGGGCGAAGAACTTGCCCTCCTCGAACATCCCGTAGGTCGGCAGCGCCACTTTGCGGTGGACATGGCGGATCGCGCCCCGCGACAGGTAGGCGGCCGCGTTGTAGATCAGTCCCCGGGCCCGGGGCGACTCCTCGACGAAGCCGACGACGAGGTCAACGCTCCGGCTGTCGGCCTTGAGCGCCCGAAAGACGGGCGAGGTCCGGGGGTCGAGGGCGGTCTCCTCGACGAGGTCCTTCAGCGCGTATCCGGTCAGGCTCAGCTCGGGAAAGACCACGAGGTCGGCCCCGAGCCGCCGGGCCTTGGCGATCGTCCTGAGGTGCAGCGCGAGATTCCGGTCGACGTCTCCCAGGGCGGGAGCGACCTGGGCCAGGGCGATTTTCATACCGTAGAATTAGCACAATTATCCGCCGTTTTCAACGAAGCCCATCCCGGCTTGCAAATTTCCAGGGGATGCGCTATAAAAAAGGTCCCCATGAATCACATCGCTCTCTTCCTCAGGGACATTTCTTTAAGCAAGAAGACCGGACGGCTCGACCTGACGTTCGGGGAGATCCACAAGTCGCTGTACTTCCAGAACGGGACGCTCGTCTTCGCCCGGACCAACGTCGCCTCCGAAAAGATCGGCGAGATCATGTTCCGGCTGGGATTCATCTCGGCCGAGATCCATTCCAAGATCGAGCAGTACATCGAGCCGCGCCAGAACATCGGTCAGGTCCTGGTCGGCCTGGGGATCATCAAGGAGCAGGAGCTCCAAGAGGCGCTCCTCGCCCAGATGAAGGTCATCGGGCTCAGCCTCTTCTCCTACTTCGGCGGGGAGATCGCCTTCAAAGAGCAGGAGCGGTTCGTCGACGGCGCCACGCAGCCCCGGATCGGGCTTCCCTTTTTGATCGAGGAGGGCATCCGGGGCATGCGGTTTCACCCCGAGCTCAAGACATACCTGGAGAGCCGCGTCCCCGTCTTCCAGGCCCGGGTTCACCAGCACCTTCTGTCCGAGGCCGAGAAAAGCCTGTTC
>JAFGBC010000169.1 GCA_016933355.1 Candidatus Aminicenantota bacterium | reverse complement strand
CTGATCGTCGCCCAGCGGCTGGTCCGCCGCCTGTGCAAGAAGTGCGCCGTGGACCACCGGCTTCCGCCGGCCGCCCTCGAGGAGGCCGGATTCACGGCCGAGGAGGCGGCCCGGGCCCGCGTCCTCAAGCCCAAGGGCTGCGAAAGCTGCAACAACTCCGGCTACAAGGGCCGGATCGCCCTCTACGAGGTCCTGCGGGTCACCGACGAGATCAAGGACATGATCCTCGCCCGGGCCCAGTCCAAGGACGTCAAGAAGAAGGCCATCGAGCAGGGGATGCTGACGCTCCGCCGCAGCGGCATCGTCAAGATCCTGAACGGGATCACCTCCATGGAGGAAGTCATGCGGGAGACGGTCAAGGACTAGGAGGCGGACGATGGCCATTCCCATCCAAGAGCTGCTCAAGATCTGCGTCGACGAGGACGCCAGCGACCTCCACATCACGACTTACGTGCCGCCCCGGATCCGGGTCCACGGCGTCCTGCGCTCGATCGAGCACCCGCCGCTGACGCCGGCCGAGACGAAGCAGCTCGTCTACAGCATCCTGTCCGACAAGCAGAAGAAGAGCTTCGAGGAGAAGCTCGAGCTCGACTTCTCGTTCGGGATCAAGGACCTGGGCCGCTTCCGGGTCAACGTCTTTCAGCAGAAGGGCGCGGTCTCGGCCGCCTTCCGCCGCTTCCTGCCGACGATGTGGAGCTTCCAGCAGCTCGGCATCCCGCAGCGGATCGCCCAGCTCTGCTACCTGCCGCGCGGCCTGATCCTGGTCACCGGCCCGACCGGCTGCGGCAAGTCGACCTCGCTCGCCTGCATGATCGACCACATCAACCACGAGCGGCCGGTCCACATCGTGACGATCGAGGACCCGATCGAGTACTATTTCACGCCCAAGAAGGCGATCATCAACCAGCGGGAGCTTCTCGTCGACACCCTGTCCTACGGCAACGCCCTCCGCTCGGTCCTCCGCGAGGACCCCGATGTCGTTCTGGTCGGCGAGATGAGGGACCTCGAGACGGTCGAGGCGACCTTGCGCGTCGCCGAAACGGGTCACCTGACCTTCTCGACCCTCCACACGAACTCCGCCTCGGAGACGATCTCGCGGATCATCGACATCTTCCCCAGCCAGTACCAGACACAAGTTCGGATCATGCTCTCGATGAGCCTCGAAGCCGTCCTGACCCAGTCCCTCCTTCCCCGCGCCGACGGCAAGGGCCGGGTCCTGGCCATAGAGATCCTGATTCCCAACCCGGCCATCCGCAACCTGATCCGCGAGAACAAGATCCATCAGATCTATTCGGCCATGCAGATGGGCCAGGGGAAGTTCGGGATGATGACGTTCAACCAGTCCCTGGCCAGCCTCTACGCGAAGGGCGTCATCAGCCTCGACACGGCCATGAGCGTCACCTCCTTCCCCGAGGAGCTGACCGACATCCTCCAGCGCCGCGAGGGGGTCAAAGGCGGGGCGGCCGGCGCCGTCCGGAAGTAAGCCGCGCGAGAAAGGGACACCACCATGCCAATCTACACCTGGAAAGGGACGAACCGCTACGGGGACGAGGTCAAGGGCGAACGGATGGCGGCCTCGGAGGACGAGCTCCTCCGCACCCTCCAGAAGGAGCAGATCACCGTCACGGCCATCTCCGCCAAGCGGAGGGAATTCAACATCCCCTTCCTGAGCCGCGAGAGGGTCCGGCTCAAGGAGCTGTCCGTCTTCAGCCGGCAGCTCTCGGTCCTGATCGACGCCGAGCTCCCCCTGATCCAGAGTCTGAACATCCTGGTCGAGCAGACCCGCAATAAATATTTCAAGAGGGTCATCACTCAGATCCGCGAGGACGTCGAGGCCGGCTCCTCGCTGAACCAAGCCATGCGCAAGCACCCCAAGGTCTTCGACGACCTCTTCTGCAACATGATCGCTTCGGGCGAGCAGAGCGGATCGCTCGATATCATGCTCCGGCGGCTGTCGGAGTTCATCGAGAAGAGCGTCCGCCTCCGGGCCAAGGTCAAGCAGGCGTCGGTCTACCCGACCGCGATCCTTCTCTTCGCCATCTTCGTCGCCATCTTCATCCTCTGGAAGGTCATCCCCGTCTTCGCCACGATCTTCCTGGAGCTGGGGGCCAACCTGCCCGCCCTGACGGCCATCGTCGTTAAGCTCAGCAACTTCGTCCAGGACTACATCATCTTCATCTTCCTGGGGTTGATCGCGGCCGTCTTCCTCTTCCGCTACTTCCGGAACACCCCGCGCGGCCGAGTCATCGTCGACCGCGCGCTCCTGCGCCTGCCTCTCTTCGGCAGCCTGCTCGAGAAGGTCGGCGTCTCGCGGGTGACCCGGACGCTGTCGACGCTCCTCTCCGGCGGCGTGTCCATGCTCGAAAGCCTGAGGATCACGTCGAGCACGGCCGGGAACGTCATCCTCGAGGGCTGGATCATGGAGGCGCGGCGCCTGGTCGCCGAGGGCAAGAGCCTGACCGACGGCCTCCGCGAGGCCGGCCGCTTCCCGTTCATGATGACCCAGATGGTCAGCGTCGGCGAAGCGACCGGCACCCTGGACGAGATGCTCAGCAAGCTGGCCGACTTCTACGACGAGGAAGTCGACAACACGGTCGGCGCGCTCCTCTCGATCCTCGAGCCGGTCATGCTCATCGCCGTCGGCGGGATCGTCGGCGGGCTCGTCGTCTCCATGTACCTGCCCATCTTCAGCCTGATCCAGCAGTTCTGAGCCCGGACGGAGTCGGGAGCGATGGCGATCGAGCGGAAGAGCATCCTGTGGATGATCATCATCCGGCTCATCGTCGTGCTCACCCTGTTTCTGTCGACGCTCATCATCGAGTCGACGGCGCCCTTCCTGCCGCCGCTCGTCCCTTTCTACGTCCTGATCGCCGCCGCGCTCGTCCTCTCGGCCGTCTACCTCGCCCTCTACCGGCTGTCCCGGAACACCCTGTTCCAGGCCTACCTCCAGATCGTCCTCGACCTCGTCATCGTCACCGGGCTCGTCTACATATCGGGCGGCCTGTCCGGCTCGTTCTACTTCCTGTACGTCTTCGTCATCCTGGCCGGCGGGGTCATCCTGCCCGCCCGCTCCGCCTATTTCGTCGCCGCCATGGCCGCGGTCTTCTTCGGGTTCATGGTCGACGGCATCTACTACGAGCTGATCCCCGGCCCGGCCGCGTCGCAGCAAAGCGCCTTCGCGCCCGGCTACGTCCTGTTCACGGTCCTCATGGCCTGGGCCGTTTTCTTCGTCATCGCCTTCCTGATCGACCGTCTGGTCGGGAACCTGCGCCGGGCCGGCGAGCACCTCCGCCGGGCTCAGAAGCAGATCGAGATCCAGGAGCGCCTGGCCTCGGCCGGCCAGCAGGCGGCCAGCCTGGCCCACGAGATCCGCAACCCGCTGGCGGCCATCGCCGGCTCGGTCCAGGCGCTCAAGGGCGAGGTCGTGCTCGACGCCGACCAGG
>JAFGBC010000168.1 GCA_016933355.1 Candidatus Aminicenantota bacterium | reverse complement strand
TTCGAGCCGCAATACCTGCGGCTGTCGGCCGTCCTCGAAAACTGGAAAAAGGGCCCCGTCGCCGTCTGGCATCCGGAGCTGGGACGGACCTGCTATTTTCAGAACATGTCCTTCGACCGGGGGGACGTTCATTTCATCGTCGCCGACTGGGCCTCGAGGACCGGAGACCCCGCCGCTCTTCACGATGTCCCGGGAGGCACCTGGTCCTGGTTCGCCGACGACCTAGCCGGATGCCGGAAGCCCCGGAAGGAGAATATCGTCATCCTCTCCCATCACCCGATGTGGAATTACGGTGCGCTGTCCCGCTACGGATTCGCCGCCTCCGACCTCCACGTCCTCAGGGCTCTGACCCGCCGCTATGCCGGTCACATCGACGCCAACCTGGGCGGACACCTTCATGTCAACCTTTCCATCGACGCGAGAAAGACGGCCGGCCATAGGGTGCTGGTCACGGACGCGACATTCGACGACGTCAATTGTCTCCGGCTGGTCTACGTCTTCGCGCAACGGGACCGCATCCGCTACCTGCACCGCGTCTGCCGCGTCGAGGGGTAGGCCGGGACCGGCCGGCCCCGGCTCGAGCCCGGCCGGGCTCAGATCAGGCTGCCTTCGAAGACGATCTCGGCCGGGCCGGTCTGGAGGAGCTTGTCCTCGGTCCATTCCACGATGAGCTGGCCCAGGGCCGTCCGGACGGCGACCTTGCGGTCGGTCAGCCCGCGGAGCATCGAGGCGACGGCGGCCGCGCAGGAGCCCGTCCCCGACGCCAGCGTCTCGCCGACGCCGCGCTCGTAGAACAGGACCTCGATCTCCCCCCGGTTCAGGATGCGGATGAACTCGACGTTGGTCTTGTGGGGGAAGAAGGGGTGGGACTCGATCTCGGCCCCGATCTGGTGCCATTCGAGCCGGCTCGGGAAGCGGTCGAAGAAGACGCCGCAGTGCGGGTTTCCCATCGAGGTGACCGTGACCGGGAAGACCTTCTGGCCGATCGTCAGGGGATAATCGACGATGCGTTCGTGGACGCCGCCGTCGTCGAAGGGGATGTCGGCCGAGGCGAGCCGGGGCAATCCCATATCGGCCCGGATCTCGTAGAGGGGGCCCTCGGCCCGGACGAGCTCGCAGGCCCGGGTCCCGGTCGAGGTTTCGAAACGGATCAGGGGCGGAGCGATCGCTCCGCTGTGGAAGAGCGCGGCGGACGCGATGCGCAGGCCGTTGCCGGAGAGCTCGGCCTCGGTCCCGTCGGCGTTGAAGATCCGGAACTGGACGCGGCCGGACGCCTTATCCTCGACCGAGATGAACAGGATGCCGTCGCCGCCCACGCCGATATGGCGGTCGCAGACGCGGCGGACGAAGCCGCCGACGGCGCGGTCGAGCGGCTTGTCCTTCCCGTCGATGACGATGAAGTCGTTGCCCAGGCCGTGGATCTTGGTGAATGTCATCCGGGGATCCTGAGGGTGACGATCGTTTGCTGGGCCGCCCCGTCCTGCTCGCGGTGGATGAGGAGCATGATCGGGTCGCCGGGCCGGGCCCGCTTGATCGCGGACTCGAGGTCCTCGACTTTGGAAGCCGGGCGGCGGTTGATCTCGACGATGACGTCGCCGGCGGCCAGGCCCTTGCGCTCGGCCTCGCTGTAGGCGCGGACGTCGGTGATGAGCAAGCCCTCCTGGATGCGCAGGCCGTAGCGGCGGGCCGCTCCCGGCGTCAGGACCTGGACCGAGAGGCCGATGTCCGTGCCGGGCTCGACGGCGGCCGGGCCCTTGTCCTCGGGGTCGAGCTCGGACACGACGGCCGTCGTCGTCCGCTCCTTCTCGTCGCGGGTGTAGACGATCTCGACCTTGGCGCCGGGCTCGACGTCGGCGATCTTGAGGCTGAGGTCGCTCGGACTCTCGACCGGCTTCCCGTTGACGGAGAGGATCACGTCGTAGATCTTAAGGCCGGCCTTGTCGGCCGGGCTGTCCTTCTCGACCGTGTTGACCAGGACGCCCTTGCCGGTCTTGAGGTTCAGGCTCTTGCGGACGTCCTCGTTGATCGCTGTGATGGTCACGCCCAGGTAGCCCCGGACGACCCGGCCCTTGTCCTTGAGCTGGGCGACGACCTTCTTGGCCAGGCTGGTGGGGATGGCGAAGCCGATCCCGATGTTGCCGCCGGTCGGCGACAGGATGTTGCTGTTGATGCCGACGACCTCGCCCTTGAGGTTGACGAGAGGGCCGCCGCTGTTGCCGCGGTTGATGGCGGCGTCGGTCTGGATGTAGTCCTGGTAGGTCGGAACCCCCGGGCTCCGGCCCAGGTCGCGGCCCTTGGCGCTGACGATGCCGGCCGTGACCGTGTGCTCCATGCCCAGCGGGTTGCCGATGGCCAGGACCCATTCGCCGACCTTGAGCCCGGCGGAATCGCCCATCTCGACGACCGGGAAGTCCTTGCCCTCGATCTTGATCAGGGCCAGGTCGCTGCGGGGGTCGGTCCCGATGATCTTGCCCTCGTATTCGTCGCCCTGGACCGTGGTCACGGTGAGCTTGGTCGCGTTCTCGACGATGTGGTTGTTGGTGATGATGTAGCCGTCGGACGAATGGAAGAAGCCCGTCCCCTGGGAGAAGGTCTTGTACTCCCGGTCGCGGCCCTGGGGCGTCCCGAAGAAGCGGTCCCAGAAGTCATCGAAGGGCGAATCCTCGAAGAAGCTTCTGGCCTGGGCCTTCTCGGTCTTCTCGGCGACGATCTTGACGACGGCCGGGCCGACGTTCTCCGAGATCTTGACGAAGTCCAAGTCGGGCTTGATCTGGGGGTCGGCGGCGAATAATCCGCCCGTCGGGGCGGACGCCGTATCCGACAGGCGGGCGGCGGCCGGGTCGTCCTTGTCGGTCCGGGACATGAAGAGGTAGCCGGCGACGACAAGGCCCAGCACAAAGCCTCCCAGCGCGAATCCTGCGGTCTTTTTCATGCTGATCCTCCGGAAAGAAGTTAAAATACCATACTCTCTAACTAATATCAAACGCGCCGGCCGGCCCGAAAAGTTGCATTCCGACCCCCGGCAAAGGTATCATCGGGCCGCTTGATAGCCATGACAACCGGGGCGCGCCGCGGGCTTTTCGTCGTCCTCGAGGGCATCGACGGGACGGGCAAGTCCACCCAGGCCGCCCTCCTGGCCGACCGGCTCGGAGGCCTGGGGATTCCGGCCGTCGTCCTGCGCGAGCCGACGGACGGGACCTGGGGGCGCAGGATCCGGGCCAAGGCCCGGCGGGCCGGCTCCCTGACGCCCGCCCAGGAGCTGGCGCTCTTCATCCGGGACCGCAGGGAAAACGTCGCCGCGAACATCCGGCCCGCCCTGGCGCGCGGGGATACCGTCGTCCTCGACCGCTATTACTATTCGACGATCGCCTACCAGGGGGCCCGGGGGCTGGACCCGCGGCGCATCCGCCGCCTCAACGAAGCCTTCGCCCCCCGGCCCGACCTGGTGTTCATCCTCGACCTCGACCCGGCGCGGGCGCTGGGACGGCTCAGGGGCCGGGGGCCCCGGGACGAGCTCTTCGAGCGCGAGGACTACCTCCGCAAGGTCCTCAGGATCTTCCGCTCCTTCCGGGGGAAGCGCTTCGTCCGCATCGACGCGTCGCGACCCGCGGCCGCCGTCCACGCCGCCATCTGGTC
>JAFGBC010000167.1 GCA_016933355.1 Candidatus Aminicenantota bacterium | reverse complement strand
GAACCGCTCCCCGATTTTAAAGACCATCGCTCTTTTCCGGCCTCAGCATCCTTTAATGCGGGCACCTTGTCAAGAAGACGTGAGCCGAGTATTGACTGGGAGGCCCTTTGATAAGACCGTGTGCTTATTCAATAAAAAGCATTGTAATAGCAAAATCATTTGTTATATAATTTCAATTGTTCGGATGACAATCTAATGCATAATTTATATATTAATAATAATATACATAATTTATTTTCAATTGCTTACTGGAGAACCAGCAAATGACAACGAATTTGAATCAAAAGCCCCCGGCGTTCATTCCTATTGATTTGCGGCTCTTTATCCCTGATTATAGTTCGGAATTGACCGATCTAGTTATGCATCTTGAATACTTGAGGAAGTTGCGTGTCATTGGAACAACTCCGAAACAAACCTTTTTCCAAATCAAGAAGATCTTTCACACGCTAGAAAGCATCGGGTCTGCGCGAATTGAAGGGAATAGGACGACAGTGATCGAATATATCGATAGAAAACTCGAAAACGATACAAAAAGTTCGGATGCTCTCAGGGAGATCGAAAACATGGAGGCGGCTCTTAATTTCATAGACGAAAATGTCGAACATCGAGCCATCGATAGGGCGTTTATTTCTGAACTCCATAAAATGGTTGTAGACAGGCTGAGGGAAGAAGGAAGCAAGAGCCCAGGCGATTATAGAACCTGCCCAGTAAAGATCCGTAGTTCTGCCCTTGTGCCACCACTATATGTCTCTATACCAAGCTATATGGAAGAGCTTATTCATTTCATAGGGAAAGATGACCCTCCAAAATATGACCTGCTAAAAATCGCGCAGGCACACCATCGATTTGTCTGGATACACCCGTTTGACAATGGAAACGGGCGCGTAGTGAGGCTCTTGACATATGCCATGATGGTAAAGTTCGGGTTTAAGATCCATCTCGCCAGAGTCCTTAATCCCGCGGCCATTTTTTGTTACGATCGCGAAAAGTATTATGCCGCTCTAGCGAGGGCAGACAGGGGAGATGACGAGGGTTATTCACAATGGGCCATGTATATGTTGTCCGGGCTTAAGCGGGAATTGGAAAAAACCGACAAGCTCGCTGATTATGATTATTTGAAAGAAGAAATACTCAAGCCGACAATCAGATTCTCTTTAGAGAAGAATGTGATAAATAACACCGAAGCAAAGATCCTCTTCCTGGCCGTTGAAAAAAGGGAAATCGCGAATGCCGATATCAGGAGCATTCTTCCAAATAAGCACATTTCCAACATTTCCCATATCATTAGAAAACTCATCGAAAAAAAATACCTGATGTCCACGGAAACGAGCCGTAGACGATATTCCATCAATTTCCGGGAGAACAAACTCATTCGAGGGATTATTGTCTCTCTTGATAAGGCTGGATTTTTACCCGGCAACCCGTGATTCTTTCGGCCCAGCCCTAGTTCATTCGATCGCGAGTCCTTCTTCTCAAGGACTCCCGTTTCGGCTATGATGGCGGCATGGCCCACCACACCGCGCGGTCCGGCTACCGGGATCTTGTCAAGCGGCTCAACAAGTTCCCCCAGGGGGCGCCGCCCTCCGAGCTCCTCTTCAAGATTTTAGCCATCCTCATGAACGAGCGGGAAGCGTCGCTCGTCGCCCGGCTTCCGATCCGGCCCTTCAGCGCCGAGCGGGCGGCCCGGGCCTGGAAGACGACCGCCGACGAAGCCCGAAAGACCCTCGAGGACCTGGCGAGCCGGGCCGTCCTCCTCGACGTCCGGGGCCGCAAGCGGCAGATCTACGCCCTGCCGCCGCCCATGGCCGGCTTCTTCGAATTCTCGATGATGCGGACGCGCGGCGACGTCGACCAGAAAACGCTGGCCGAGCTCTACTACCAGTACATCACGGTCGAGGAGGACTTCATCAAGGCCCTCTTCGTTCAGGGGGAAACCCAGCTGGGCCGCGTCTTCGTCCAGGAGCCCGTCCTCTCCAACGACAACGCCCTCCACGTCCTCGACTACGAACGGGCCAGCGAGGTCGTCCGGACCGCCTCCCATCGCGGGGTCGGCCTTTGCTACTGCCGCCACAAGATGCAGCACGCCGGCCGAGCCTGCGACGCTCCGCTCGAAATTTGCATGACCTTCAACAACGTGGCCTCGTCCCTGATCCGCCACGGCTACGCCCGGTCGGTCGACGTCGCCGAGGGGCTGGACCTCCTCCAGCAGGCGTACGACGCCAACCTCGTCCAGTTCGGAGAGAACGTCCAGCGCCGGGTCAGCTTCATCTGCAACTGCTGCGGCTGCTGCTGCGAGGCGATGATCGCCGCCCGCCGCTTCGGGATCCTCCACCCCGTCCACACCTCGAACTTCCTGCCCCGGGTCGACGCCGCAATCTGCACGGGCTGCGGCGAATGCGTGACGGCCTGCCCGGTCGAGGCCATGACGCTCGTATCGGCCAACGACCCGCGCCATCCGCGCAAGAAGACGGCCAAGCTCGCCGAGGACGTCTGCCTGGGCTGCGGGGTCTGCGCCCGGGTCTGCAAGACGAAAAGCATCCGCCTCGTCTCCCGCCCCGAGCGGGTCATCACGCCTCTTCACTCCACGCACCGGGCCGTCATGATGGCCGTCGAGCGCGGCAAGCTTCAGAACCTCATCTTCGACAATCAGGCCTTGCTCAGCCACCGCGCGATGGCCGCCGTCCTGGGCGTCGTCCTCAAGCTCCCGCCCCTCAAGCGAGCCATGGCCGCCCGCCAGATGAAATCCCGCTATCTTCTGGCGCTGATCGAGCGCCTCAAGCTCTAGGCCGCGCCGCCGGGCGGCCCCGCGGCCGGCGCCTTATTGACAGGTCGGCGGAAGCCCCTTATCATCGGAGAACCACGCCTCAGGAGGTTCACAATGCCCGGGAAGCCCGTTCCCAGCGACATCGAAATCGCCCAGGCCGCCAAGCTGCGTCCGATCGTCGAGGTCGCCGCGAGCATCGGTCTGTCCGAGGACGACCTCGACCTCTACGGCAAGCACAAGGCCAAAATCCACCTCGACGTCCTGGACCGGCTTAAAAACCGGCCCCAGGGCCGCTACGTGGACGTGACCGCCATCACGCCGACGCCGCTCGGCGAGGGCAAGACGACGACCACGGTCGGCATCAGCCAGGCCCTCGGCGCCCACCTGAACAAGAAGGTCGTCACCGTCGTCCGCCAGCCGAGCATGGGCCCGACCTTCGGGATCAAGGGCGGCGCGGCCGGGGGCGGCTACTCCCAGATCGTCCCGATGGAGGACTTCAACCTTCACCTGACCGGCGACATCCACGCCGTGACCGCGGCCAATGACCTGCTGGCCGCCGCCATCGACGTCCGCATCCTCCACGAGTCGTCCCAGGACGACGAGAAGCTCTTCAACGCCCTGTGTCCGGCCGACAAGAAGGGCGCGCGCCGCATGGCTCCGGCCCTGCTGCGCCGGCTGCGGAAGCTCGGCATCGCCGCGACCGACCCGGCCGCCCTGACGCCCGAGGAGAAGCGCCGCCTGGTCCGGCTCGACATCGACCCGGCCTCCATCACCTGGAACCGGGTCATCGACATCAGCGACCGCTTCCTGCGCGGGATCAAGATCGGCCTCGGGCCCGAGGAGAAGGGCCTGGTCCGGGACACGGGCTTCGACATCTCGGTCGCCAGCGAGATCATGGCCATCCTGGCCCTGACGACGGGGCTGGCCGACATGCGCGAGCGGCTGGGGCGGATCGTCATCGGGACGAGCCGGACGGGCGAGCCCGTCACGGCCGAGGACATCGGCGTCGCCGGGGCCCTGACCGTCCTGATGAAGGACGCCATCATGCCCAACCTCATGCAGACGGTCGAAAACACGCCGGCCGTCGTCCACGCCGGCCCGTTCGCGAACATCGCCCACGGCAACTCCTCGATCATCGCCGACCAGATCGCGCTCCGCCTGGTCGGGGAGGACGGCTACGTCATCACCGAGTCGGGGTTCGGGGCCGACTGCGGCATGGAAAAGTTCATGAACATCAAGTGCCGGGCGAGCGGCCTCGTCCCGAGCTGCGTCGTGATCGTGGCCACGGTCCGGGCCCTGAAGATGCACGGCGGCGGGCCCAAGGTCGTGGCCGGCAAGCCCTTGGCGCCCGAATACACCGACGAGAACCTCGACCTGCTGGCCAAGGGGCTGGGGAACCTGACGGCCCATATCGGCAACGCCCTGCGCTTCGGCGTCCCCGTCGTCGTGGCCGTCAACCGCTTCACGACGGACACGGACGCCGAGGTCGAGATCATCCGCAAGGCGGCGCTGGAGGCCGGGGCCGAGGACGCCGTCGCGACGACGCACTGGGCCGACGGCGGCGCCGGCGCCGTCGCGCTGGCCGAGGCCGTCATGGCCGCCTGCGCCAAGCCGTCCCGCTTCCGCTTCCTCTACCCCCTCGAGTGGGACATCAAGAAGAAGATCGAGACGATCGCGACCGAGATCTACGGCGCCGCCGGCGTCGAGTACAGCCCCGAGGCGGAGGCCAAGGTCGCGCTCTACACCCGGCTCGGGTTCGACCAGCTGCCGATCTGCATGGCCAAAACCCACCTCAGCCTGAGCCACGACCCGGCGATCAAGGGCGTTCCCAAGGGATTCACGCTCCCCGTCCGCGACATCCGGGCCAGCGTGGGCGCCGGCTTCCTCTATCCCCTCTGCGGCGACATGCGGACGATGCCCGGCCTGCCGACGCGTCCCGGATTCTACGACGTCGACCTGGATCTGGAGACCGGCAAGGTCGTCGGGCTGTTCTAGGCGCGAAGCGGTCAGCGCCGGCCGGAGGCCTTCCGCCGGCCGCGGAAGCGGCGGACCTTCATGAGATTCCCGCAGGTCGGTCCGCACCAGCGACGGCTCTTGTTCTTGGTCTCGTCGTAAAAGACCCAGCGGCAGTCCGCGTTGCCGCAGAGCTTGATCCTATCCGTTTCGCCCCGGACCATCGTCTCGGCGAACGCGGCCGCGATGTCGGCCAGGATCGAGGCCGGCGAGCGGGGAGAGGACTCGAGCTTCAAAACGGCGCGGCCTTCCGCAATAGTCAACGTGCGGCGGAGGGGCGCCCGACGCAGAAAAGCGTTGAGCGCCTTGAAGCGGTTCGTCGTCGGGCGGGGGTCGCCGGCGACGGCGTCGGCCTCGGCTTGGAGCACAGCCCGGAGCTTCTTCAGCTTCGGCACGAGCGACGAGACCGACACGGCCGCCGTTTCCGGGCCGGCCAAGCCCCCGCGCCTCAGGTAGTCGGCCAGCCAGGCCGGGTCGTCCAGCTGGTCCTCGTGCCGGCCCGTCCCCAGATAATCGTGCCTGTCGCTATTGACCAGCTCGGCCCAGAGCTTCACGTTCATCGTAATGATCGTTGTCCCTATTGACAATTACACGAAATCTCCTTAACATTCAACACGTAACTATTATATTCTTTTTTACTAGTTACATATCCGGAGGGCCGCGATCCGCGGCGAAAGGAGCGCGCCATGAACGCCCAAACCGTGCGGGACTGGGCCGAGGCCCGCGGGCTGCGGGCCGCCGTCCTCGACGTCGACGCACTGGCCGCCGTCCAAAACAGGCTCGAAACACTGCGGGGCGCCGGCGCCTTCAATCCGCGTTTCTTCGAGTCCTATCTCTCGGGCTTCCGCTATCTCCGGGATTCCGCGGTCAGCGATCCCCGCGGCCTGATCCTGGTGGCCGCGCCCCGGCCCGCCCACGTCGTGGTTTTCCGCCTGCCCGACCGGGAGCTGGAAGCCGTCCTTCCTCCCACCTACGTCAAGTATCGACCGTTCTCGGAGGAGCTCCTGGACGCCCTGCGCGCGGACATCGGCCTGGCGACCTCGGACGTCGACCTTCTGAGCGCGCCGCTGAAAACCCTGAGCGCAGCCGCCGGCCTCATTCGCTTCGGCCGCAACAACATCGGCTATGCGCCCGGCTGGGGAAGCTACTTCCAGCTCGTCGGGTTCGTCACGCGCTTTCCTCTCGCGCCGGAGACGGCTCCCCTCGGGATCGAGGACCGCGGCCTCGACGCCTGCGAGGGCTGCGACCGGTGCCTCCGGGCCTGCCCGACGGGCGCCATCACGGAAGCGCGCTTCCTACTCCGCGCGGAGACGTGCCTGACGCTGGCCTCCGAAACGTATGATTTGGGGCCCCGACCGCTCCGCCCCGCGCCCCATAACTGCCTTATGGGCTGCCTGGTTTGCCAGGAGGTCTGCCCGGTGAATAAGGGCCTTCTGAAGCGCGAGCGTACGGGCCTGGTGTTCCCGGCTTCCGAGACCGAAGCCCTCCTCCACGACCGGGAGGAAAAGGAGGAATCGCTCTGGACGGAGATCCGGGCCAAGTTCGGGACGCTCGGCTTGACGGAGGACACCCGGCTTTTCGCCCGGAACATGCGCCTCCTCCTGGGATTGGAGGCCTAGCCGAAGCGGGCGTCCGGCGGCGCGCCGGTCAGCGCCGGCCGCCCAGGATGGATCCCAGGACGCCGCGCAGGATCTGGCGGCCGAGCGAGCTTCCCACGCTCCGGGCCGCGCTCTTGGCCATGGCTTCGATCAGCGTGTCCTTCGACCGGCCGCCCGAGCGACGCGGCGCCCGCGGGTCAGAATAGGAACGGGGGATCCGCGCCCGGCCCGTCCGGGACGCCGGCGGAGGATACGTGTCGGGCGCCGGCCCGCCCGCGGCCTTCTCCCGGGCCGCCGCTTCCTCGGCCGCCCGCCTCTTGAGCATCTCGTAGGCCGACTCCCGGTCGACGGCTTTTTCGTAGTGCCCGAACAGGACCGAGCCCCGGACGACGGCGTCCCGCTCGGCCGGCGTGATCGGCCCGATCCGGCCGTGCGGCGGCAGGACGAAGGCCCGCTCCACGACGCCGGGGTGTCCCTTCTCGTCGAGGAACGAGACGAGGGCCTCGCCGACGCCCAGCTCGGTGATGGCCGTCTCGATATCGATCTTGGGATTCTGGCGGAAGGTCTCGGCCGCCGACCGGACCGCCTTCTGGTCGCGGGGCGTGAAGGCCCGCAGGGCGTGCTGGACGCGGTGGCCGAGCTGGCCGAGGATGATATCGGGGATGTCGAGGGGATTCTGGGTGACGAAGTAGATGCCGACGCCCTTGGAGCGGATGAGGCGGACGACCTGCTCGATCTTCTCGAGGAGGACGGCCGGGGCGTCCGTGAACAGGAGGTGGGCCTCGTCGAAGAAAAAGACGAGCCGCGGCTTGTCCGGGTCGCCGACCTCGGGCATCCGCTCGAAGAGCTCGGCCATCAGCCAGAGGAGGAAGGTCGAGTACGACCGCGGCGACAGCATCAGCTTGTCGGCGGCCAGGACGTTGACGACGCCCCGGCCCTCCGAGTCGGTTTGCATCAGGTCGTCCAGCTTGAGGCCCGGCTCGCCGAAGAAGCGGTCGGCGCCCTGGTCCTCGAGCTGGAGCAGGCCGCGCTGGATGGCGCCGACGCTGGCCGGCGAGACCCGGCCGTATTCGGTCTCGAAATCCTCGGCGTGATCTCCCACGTACTGGGCCATCGCCCGCAGGTCCTTGAAGTCCAGCAGGTGGAGCCCGCCGTCGTCGGCGACGCGGAAGACGATGGCCAGGACCCCGCTCTGGACGTCGTTGAGGTTGAGCAGGCGCGCCAGGAGGAGCGGTCCCAGGTCGGAAACGGTCGTCCGGACCGGGTGGCCCAGCTCGCCGAAGACGTCCCAAAAGACGGTCGGCGACCCGGCGAAAGCGAAGTCGGACAGCCGGAGCATCCCGATCCGCTCCCGGATCTTGGGCTGGGGCGTCCCCGGCCGGCTGATGCCGGCCAGGTCGCCCTTGACGTCGGCCAGGACGACGGGGACGCCGATCCGGCTGAAGGCCTCGGCCATGACCTGGAGGGAGACGGTCTTACCGGTCCCGGTCGCGCCGGCGATGAGGCCGTGCCTATTCGCCATCCGGGGCAGCAGACGGAGCTCCGTCTCGCCCTTGGCGATCAAAAGCGGTTCGGGGTCGGCCATGATCAGAACTTCAGGCTCTCCCGGAAGAGGGCTTCGACCCGGGCGTTGAGCGCGTCCCGGAAACGCTCGATCGATTCCTGCATCGACCCGCCCATGTAGTCCCTGATGAACATCGGCGCCCCGACGTTGACCTTGATCCGGGCCGGAACCAGGAACATGATGTGCGCCCCGAAGATGGACAGCGGCGTCACCGGCACCGAGATCCCGTCCTCCACCAGCAGGTTGTAGGACATAACCGCCGGCCCCTTCCGGAAAGGCTTGACGTAGGGGTTGGGGTCGCGGCCGTCGACCCGGCCCCGCCCCTGGAGGGCGATGACGGCCCGGCCGACCCGCAGGTAGTCCTGGCAGCGCCGGACGGCCTCGGCCCGGCGGCCGCAGAGGTTGACGGGAATGCTGCCGACCTTGGCGATATTGGTGGAGATGAAGCGGACGACATAGCTGTAGAAAGGGTTGAACAGGAGGTGGATGAAGGACCCGAACCGTCCCAGGTGGCGGTCGAGGTGGTTGCGGACGAGCCAGCTGAAGGCTTCGCGGTCGAAGAGCATCTCGTTGGCCGTGAAGAAGATCTGGCGGGGCACGGTCTTGAAGAGCAGGGCGACGTCCTTGTAGCTGCCGATGTGGTTGCCGACGATGATGTTCGGCCCCTCGCGGACGAAGTTCTCGGCGCCCCGGATGTCGATCCGCTTGTTGAGCAGCGAGAAGTTGCTCAGGCGCATCGTCGCCTTGCGCAGTCTCAGGGCTTCTTCCTCGAAGGTCGGCATTCAGGCCTATTGTAGTCAAACGCTCGCCAAATTTCAAAACCGCAAAAGAGATTGTCATTCCCGGCCCGCCGTGCTAATTTAGGGGACGCTCGAACCGGAGCCTGGAGGCCGCCATGCTGACGCTCATCCGCGGAGGGCGCGTCTTCGCGCCCGAGGACCTGGGAACGAAGGATATTTTCGTCGCGGGCGGAAAGGTCTGCGGCCTGGCCGACCCGGGCGGCCTTCAGGTCGGAGGCGCCGAGTGCGAAGTCGTGGACGCCGACGGGCTCCTCATCGTCCCCGGCCTTGTCGACAGCCACGTCCACATCCTGGGCGGCGGGGGGGAGGGCGGACCGGCGACCCGGGCGCCGGAGATCCGGATCGAGGACATCGCCGCCGCCGGCGTCACCTCCGTCATCGGCTGCCTGGGCACGGACGGCGTCACCCGCCACATGACATCGCTCCTGGCCAAGGCGCGGGCCCTCGACCTCGAGGGCGTCTCGACGTGGATCTTCAGCGGCTCCTACGAGATCCCGGTCCGGACGCTGACGGGAAGCGTCCGCTCCGACCTGGTCCTCATCGACAAGGTCGTCGGCGCCGGCGAAATCGCCCTCTCCGACCACCGATCGTCCCAGCCGACCTTCGATGAGTTCGCCCGGCTGGCGGCCGAATGCCGGGTGGGCGGGATGCTGGGCGGCAAGGCCGGCGTCCTCCACTGCCATCTCGGCGACGGCCGGCGCCGGCTCGACGATCTCTTCCGGCTCGTCCGCGAGACCGAGATCCCGGTCGGCCAGGTCGTCCCGACCCACATCAACCGCAACCGGGAGCTTTTCGCCCAGGGCCTGGAATTCGCGCGCCTGGGCGGAACGATCGACTTGACGGCCGGTCCCGAGGACATCCCCGCCTCCGAGCCCGACCTGTCCGTCGTCGAGGCCGTCCGGCTCGCCCGGGAAGCCGGCATCTCCGCCGACCGCCTGACCGTGACCTCGGACGGCAACGGCAGCATCCCCGTCTTCGATGCCGCCGGAAATCTCGTCCGGCTCTCCGTCGCCGGCCAGGCCGAGTTCTTCGCGTGCTTCCGGGCCCTGGTCCGGCGCAAGATCCTGAGCCTCGAGGAGGCGCTCAAACCGTTCGCGGCGAACCCGGCGGCGGTCTACAAGCTCCCCGGCAAGGGGCGGATCGCAGCGGGCATGGACGCCGACTTCCTCGTCCTGGACGAAGGCCTCAACCTCAGGGAGTCCTTCGGCCGCGGGCGGCGGCTCGTGGCCGACGGACGGGTCGTCGTCCGCGGGACGTTCAGCGCCGCGTAAAGGCCCCGTCATGAAGCCCGCCCCTCCTCCGTCCGCGCCCAGAACGCCCTCGTTCGGCGTCGCCCTCATCCCCCTCGTTTCGATGGGCCTCCTCCTCGGCGTCGGCTACGGCGTTTACAAGATCCGGCCCCAGGTCCTGCTGGTCGCGGCGGCCTTCCTGACCGGCGTCCTGGCCGTCCTCCTCCGCTTCGAATGGAAGGTCATGGAGCGGGGGATCGTCCAGAGCATCGCCAAGGCCATGCCGGCCGTCCTGATCATGCTCTCAGTCGGGGTCCTGGTCGGCACCTGGATCGCCTGCGGGACCATCCCCATGGTCATCTATTACGGTCTCAAGCTCATCTCGCCCCAGTTCTTCCTGGTGACGGCCTGCTTCGTCTGCTCGATCGCGGCCATGGCCTGCGGCACCTCGTGGGGCACGATCGGAACGCTCGGCGTCGCCTTCATCGGGATCGCCGGCGGTCTGGGCATCCCGCTCGCGCCCGCCGCGGGCGCGATCGTGGCCGGCTCCTATTTCGGAGACAAGCTCTCGCCCCTGTCCGACATCCCCAACCTGGCCGCGGTCACGACGGGCGTCGACCTCTTCGAGCATCTCAAGCACATGATCTGGTCGGCGGGGCCCGCCTATCTCCTCGGCCTGGGCGTCTATCTCGCGGCCGGCTTCAAGTACGGGGCCCGGGCGGCGGACACGAGCGCCGTCGCCCTCATCACCGACACCCTCGCCCGCAGCTTCCGCTTCCACGTCCTGCTCCTTGTGCCGATGGCGATCGTCTTCTATTTCGCCGCCGCCAAGAAGCCGACCATCCCGGGCATGAT
>JAFGBC010000166.1 GCA_016933355.1 Candidatus Aminicenantota bacterium | reverse complement strand
GTGGCCAGGATGCCGATCAGGATGGCGCCCGGAACGCGGCGGGCCATCAGGACGGCCGTCAGGGCCAGTCCGGCCAGGACGAGGACCACAGGCCGGCTGGTCAGGTCGCCGATCCCGACCAGGACGCCCTGGGTGTCGACGACGATGCCCCCGTACTCGAGCCCGACGAGCGCGATCAGAAGGCCGATACCGACCGCGATCGAATATTTCAGGGCGTCCGGGACGGCCGCGACGACCGTCCCCCAGACGCCGGCGAGAGACAAGGCGATCTGGATCATCCCCGAGAGGAAGATGGCGCCCAGGGCGACCTGCCAGGAATAGCCCATCGTGCCGCAGACGATCACGGCGAAGAAGATGTTGTGGCCCATGGCCGGCGCCTGGGCGATCGGGTAATTCGCCAGAACGCCCATCAAGAAGGTCGCCACGGCGCTGGCCAGGCAGGTCGCGACCATGACCGCGCCCCGGTCCATCCCGGCCAGCGACAGGATGGCCGGCTGGACGAAGATGATGTAGGACATGGTCATGAAGGTCGTCGTCCCGCCCAGGAGCTCGGTCCGGACGGACGTCCCCCGCTCCGAGAGCTTAAAGAAGCGGTCGAGCCGCTTGGTCATGGTCGGTCCTCCCCGGGGCGGCCGCCCGCCTCAATACCGGACGAGCGCCAGGACGTCGACGTCCGGGCAGGCCTTCCCGATGTTCGCCTCGCCGCCGAGGAAGCCCAGCGCGACGACGGCGGCGAACCCGACGACGTTGCCCTCGAGCTTGCGGACGAGCTTGATCGCGCTCGACGAGGACGAGCCCGTCGCGATCAGGTCGTCGACGATCAGGACGCGCTGGCCGGGCTTCACGGCGTCGCGGTGCATCTCGAAGTGCTCCACGGCGTACTCGTTGGGCGCTTCGATCGAGACCGTCTCGCGCGGAAGCTTCCCTTTCTTGCGGATGATCGTCATCCCCAGCTTGAGCTCGCGGGCCAGGGCGGCCCCGAACAGGAAGCCGCGCGACTCGATCCCGACGATGATGTCAGGCGTCCGAACGCGGGCCCAAGCCGCCATCTCGTTGACGACGAACCCGAAGGCTTCAGCGTCCTGGACGATCGGCGTGATGTCCTTGAACCCGACGCCCGGCTTGGGAAAATCCTTGACCTCGAGAATATACTTTTTCAAATCGATCGGCATCCTGCGTCCTTTCCTCGCGAAAATCCTCTTCATTATATGAAAACGCGGCCGCCGGGACCAGCGGCTTCAGGGATCGCGGATAAGGATGCGGCGGGCGTCGCCGTCCGCGACCGCGATCTCGACCGTGATGCCCTCGAGCGGGAACGGGACCTTCTCGGCCCACTCGACGACCACGACCCCCTCGCCCAGGAAATCCGCCCAGCCGAGGTCCTCGACCTGACGCGCCGTCTCCAGACGGTAGAGGTCGATGTGATAGACGGTCCAGCGGCCCTGATAGACGTTGACGAGCGTGTAGGTCGGGCTGCAGACGCGCTCGAGATCAGGGACGCCGCTTCCGGCGGCCAACCCCTGGGCGAAGACGGTCTTCCCGGCGCCCAGCTCGCCGCGGAGGAGGACGACCTCGCGGCCCGTGAAGCGGCCGGCCATCCGCTCGGCCAGGGCGAACGTCTCCGCCGCCGTCCGCGTCCGGAACGCCTGGACCCGCCCCTTCCCGCCGCGCTTCATTCGAGCGACTTCAGGACGCGCGGCAGGATCTTGACCAGGTCGCCCGCCGTCAGGGCCTTCTGGCCGTTGTGCTCCTCGACGTAATCGCCGCACAGGCCATGGGCGTAGACGGCCGAAAGGACGGCGCCCAGTGTGTCTTTGTCCTGGACGACCTGGGCGGCGATCATCCCGCTCAGGACGTCGCCAGAGCCGGCCGTGGCCATCCCGGGATTCCCGGTCGGGTTGACGAAGACGCGTCCGTCGGGCGCGGCGACGAGCGTCCGGTAGCCTTTGAGGACAAGGTGGACGTTGTGGGCTTTGGCAAAATCCGGCGCGAGCTCGAGGCGGCGGTCGAGAACCTCCGCCGTCGCCAGGCCGGTCAGCCGGGCGAATTCGCCGGGATGAGGCGTGAGAATCGCCGGCCGGGGCAGCGTCTTGATCAGTCCGGGCCGCGCGGCCAGGATATTCAGCCCGTCGGCGTCGATGACGACGGGGACCTTGACCTTGGGCAGCAGGGCCGCGACGAACTCGGCCGTGTCGGGTTGGGTCGACAGCCCCGGTCCGAGAAGGAATCCGTCCTTGCCCTTGAGCAGGGCGAGGACGCGGGGGACGGCGGCGACGGCGACCGTCCGCTCGGACGTTTCGGGCAGCGGCTCGGTCATGAGCTCGTCCATGGTGCGGGCGACGACGGGCAGCGCGCTCGCCGGCGTCGCGACCGTGACCAGCCCCGCCCCCATCTTGAGGGCGGCCTTGCCGGCCAGCGCGGCGGCGCCCGTTTTGCCCCAGGAGCCGGCCGCGATCAAGAGGTTTCCGTAGCTCCCCTTGTGGGTGTCGCGCTTCCGCTTCCTGAAGAAGACCGCGACCTCCCTCGCCTCCACGAAATGCAGCGTCAGGCTCGGGTCTTCGAACAGGAAGTCGGGGACGCTGATGCCGGCGACGACGAGCTCGCCGATGCCGTCGGCCGCGGGCGGAAAGATATGGGCGATCTTGGGGGCGGCCAGCGCGACGGTCAGGTCGGCCCGGACGGACGGCCCGATGACCTTGAAGGTGTCCGAGGACAGACCCGAGGGAATGTC
>JAFGBC010000031.1 GCA_016933355.1 Candidatus Aminicenantota bacterium | reverse complement strand
TTCGTGCTCCTCGTTCCAGCGCCGGACGAAGTCGGCCAAGCCGGGGTCGGGCGGGCCGTTGTCGCCGCCGATCGTGTAGCGGACCTGGACCATGGAATAAGGGTAGCCGCGGTCGGCGAGCTCGAGCATGTAGTCGAGGATGCCGCGGGCGGGCGCGCGCCCGATATCGCCCAGGTTGAGGCCGTGGAACCAGGAATAGCCGCGGCCCGCCATCCAGAACAGGATCTTGGCGTCGCCGGAGGGCGCGACCCAATAGAAGGGGCGGTCTCCCCAGGTCTTGAGCGTGCGGCCGATCCGGTCGCCGCCGTCGAAGAGACGGGGCATGTAGTTGGGTCCGCTCGAGAAATACTTGACGCCGGACAGGGCGAAAGCCGAGACGGCCGGCCAGCTCAGGCCGGGGATATCGGTGATCATCGCCGAGCGGACGGGGACGCCGCATTCCGCGCCCAGCGTCCGGGCGAAAGCCGTCAACCGCAGGAGCTCCTCGGGATGGCAAAGCCCGGTCAGCTCGTTGGCGAGCATGGCCTGGAGGCCGATCCATCCTTTGCGGACGGCGTCGACGAAAGCGGCCCGCTTCTCGGGCGAAGCCTGCTTGAGGTAGGTCTCGACCGCCCAGAGCTCCTCGACGTTCCATTTGAAGCGGGCGCCGGCCGGATAATCCGCCGTCTTGGCGGCGATCTCGGCGGCCTGCTCATAATAGGACCAGTGCTTTTGCTCGACGACGCGCTGGTGGTCCGAATAGCCGATATCGACGTGGGAATGGGGGAGGAAATAGAGGTCGCGGCGGGCGACCGGCTTGATCCGGACCGTGCGGCGCTCGATCCGGCCGCGGCCGTAGTCCACGCTGAGCATCGCTTCGCGTTCGGCCGCCGCCGGCGAAACGGGCATGAAGAAGATGTTGTAGCCGGTTTCGAGGCTAACGCGCTCGCGCGCGCCCTCGATCGTCAAGGCGGCGCGGACGGGCGGGCCGGGCCGGCTGATCTCGACACCGATGACCTGATGCGCGCGGCCGTCCTTCTTTATAAGGACTTGCTCGGAGCGGGCGGAGACCGACGTTTCGAGGCTGTGCTCGAAGACCATAGCCCAGTCCCGGTTCCCGGCTTTCTCGCCGCGGATCTCGAGCCGGAGCGGTCGGCCCTCTTTGAGCAGGGAGGCGGGCATGGTCAGCGTCATGTAGCCGAGGAGGTCCTCGGCGGCATCGACCATGGTCGTCCGGAAGGTGAGCGACGCGCCGCCGCGGCCGGTCACGGTCCAGGTCTTTTGGGAAGGATCGGCCGCGCTCCGGAACGTCAGGAGGGCCTCCCCGTCCGCGGACATAAAGAACTCGTGCGCGCCCCGGCGGCTCGCGACGCCGGCCATCCACAGGAACGTGGCCGACCCGGACTTGAGGCCGGCCGGGACGGGCTCGGTCTCCCAGGCGATCCGCATCTCTCCGTCGGTCGCCCGGACAAGGAGGGCCTTCCCGACGTCCGGGTAGGGCGAATGATAGCCGATCCGCTCGCCGGAGATCGTCCGGGCGTAGCCCTTGAGCCAGGGCTCAGCCGCGTCTGCGGCAAGGCCGTTCATTCGGCCGGAAAGGACGAGGACCAAGCAAAGCCACCCGACGCCGAACACCTTGTTTGATAATGGTGCCGCTAATCTGTGTCCCCCATTCGCCATTTTTTTGGGGATACGGAAGAGCAATGCGAATTTTCCAATTAACCTCTTCATGTCTGTGACCATCCTTATCCCAAAAACGGTGCCGCCGCCCTCATGGAACTTCTCCACGATCATCTCCATTCGGAAGCGGTTCTATTCAGGTTCCATGAGGACGACGCTTCGTCTGGACTCAAAGACTGCATTAGCGGTCTATGAGTGCGGTGGTTCCCCTTGGCTGCTGAATTGGAAGACCCAGATGTGGCGGCAGGGCGGGGCCGCGACGGCGGACGCCGGGACGCGGAGGATCGCACCCGCTTCGGCGCTCTCCCAATGGACGTTCTCGGCGCAGCCGAGCATCGAGACCTTGGTCCCCGGCTTGGGCCGCAGGGAGGCGAGCCTCACTTCCGCCGGCGGAACCTCTTCGCCCGCCTCCGCCACATAAAACGCGAAGACCGTCCCGTCCCGGAGCGACGCGTAGCGGACCTTGCCTTCGCCGTAGGGCGGGATGGGCCTTGTCCCGTAGAGCGCCCGGCCGTTGACTTCCATCCAGGCGCCGATCTCTTCGAGCCTTGCCAGCGACTCCGCGGGGAGCTCGCCTTCGGGGCTCGGCCCGATGTTGAGGAGGTAATTCCCGCCCTTGGCCACGACCTCGACCAGCATCCGGATGATGTCGCGGGCGGGCTTATAGACGTCCTTCGGGTTGTAGGACCATTGGCCGGCCATGGTCATGCAGGTCTCCCAGGGCCCGTCGAGGGGCTTGCCGGGGATCTGTTGCTCGGGCGTCTGGTAATTTTCGTAGCGGCCGCCCACGGTCCGGTCGGCGATGATCAACCCTGGCTGGCGGCCGCGGGCCATGGCCGCGATCTTGGCCATGTCGATATCCTGGCCGTTGGCCGGGCTCACCCAGCCGCCGTCGAGCCAGAGGATGTCGACGGGTCCGTAGCCGGTCATGAGTTCCTCGATCTGGCTGAACGTGAAGGCCTTGAACTTTTCCCAGCGCTCGGGATAGCGGGCGATCTTGTAGTTGACGTTCCGGTCCGGCGTCGCCCACTCGGGCGCCCAGTAATCGGGGGAATGCCAGTCGGCCTTGGAGAAGTAGGCGCCGACACCGAAGCCCTTGGCGCGAAAGGCGTTGAAGATCGCCCTGGTCACGTCGGCTTTCGGATGCGCGTGGAACGGGACGTCGGCCCCCGTGATCTTGTAGTCGGTCCGCTTCGTGTCGAACATGCAGAAGCCGTCGTGATGCTTGGTGGTGAAGACGACGTAGCGCATGCCGGCCCGGGCCGCGGCCTCGGCCCAACGCTCCGGGTCGAACTTCACGGGGTTGAAGGTCTTGGGCAAAGCTTCGTAGCGGCGCTTGTACTCGCAATAGTCGGGGATCGTCCGGCGGCACCAGGGCTCGTCCTCGGAGCACAGCGTCCAGGATTCGACCACACCCCACTGGCTGTAGGGCCCCCAGTGCATCATCAGCCCGAACTTGAGGTCCTGGAACCACTCGAGCTTGCGCAGGACGAGCGGGTCGGTTTCCCGGTCGGCGGGGGGCGCGGCCCCCGGCTTCTGTCCGGTCGCGGCGCCGGCCGTCACCATCAGCGCGAGCAGCGCGACCGCCGCGATCATCGCGAGCCTCTTCTTTGCATTCATTTCGCCCTCCTCGAGGTCCTAGGGCCTTACTATTATAATTGGTGCCGTTGATCCGTGTCCCCACATTTTAAGAGACGTCTTCAGCCGAACAACCTCCCCTTCGACATCAACGCCGAGTCCATCCGGGTCGGGAAGGACGTCGTCTCGGAAAATCCCCCGGCTCTGGATCCGGGCGAATCGGCCAAGCGCGCCCGCTTCCGCGGCGGTCTCACTTGATCAGGTAGAAGACCCGCGGGTAGCCGTCGATCCAGCGGCAGCCATCCTTGGTGAAGAC
>JAFGBC010000165.1 GCA_016933355.1 Candidatus Aminicenantota bacterium | reverse complement strand
GGGTCGATGGGGCGGGGGATCTGCGTCGATGGTCAGGGCTCGGCCTTTGTGACGGGCGACACGTATTCCGACGATTTCCCGGTCAAGAATCCGGTCCAAGCCGCGAGGGCGGGCTACGAGGACGCCTTCGCGACCAAGCTCAATCCGCAGGGGAATAGGCTCGTTTTTTCGACGTATTACGGCGGTTCCACGCGGGAGATCGGGTATGGGATCGCCGTCGCGGGAAACGGAACAGTCTATCTGACGGGCTATACGGATTCGTCGAATCTCCCCACGGTCAAGCCTCTCCAGCCCGGCCCGGGCGGTCTGAACGACGTCTACGTCGCCAAGCTGAACGCGGCCGGAAGCGCGCTCCTTTATTCGACCTACTTGGGCGGCTCGAGCTACGATTACGGCAGCGACCTCGCTCTCGATAAAGATGGGAACGCCTACGTCGTAGGCCGGACCTACTCCTCGAATTTCCCGGTCAAACAGGCCTTTCAAAAAAGCCTGAGGGGCGCCTATTCGGGCTTCGTCTCCAAGCTCAACGCCGGAGGGAGCGCCCTCCTTTATTCCACCTACCTAGGCGGCAGCATCGAAACCCAGGGCAACGACATCGCGGTCGGGGCCGACCGGACGGCCTACGTGACCGGGCAGACCTACGCGCTCGATTTCCCGCTCAAGAACCCGATCCAGCCCCAGAAGAAGGGGGCGCTCGAGGCGTTCGTCGCGAAGATCAAGTAAGGCCGGCTGAATTCAGCAGGCTCGGCCGGCGGGGTTTGAAGGACGCGCAATGGTCCCGGCGTGCCCATTTCCTCTTTCGGCGGCTTGCTCCGATTAGTAATCCAAAATGCCGGATTACTAAAAAATTAGTTAAATAACTATATTTTTAGTTGACAAACTAAAAAAATAGTTTTATATTACAGCCGCCATGAAAGAACTCACCAAGGCCGAAGAGCAGATCATGCGCGTCCTCTGGGAGCTGGGCGAGGCCTACGTCAAGGACATCGTCGAGCGCCTGCCCCGCCCCAAGCCCGCCTACAACACGGTCTCGACCATCATCCGCATCCTGGAGCGGAAGGGCTTCGTCGGGCACGAGGCCTTCGGCAAAACCCACCGCTATCGTCCTCTGGTCGCCAAGGAGCGCTACACCCACGACTACCTGCGCAACTTCGTCCGCAACTACTTCGGCGACTCCTACCAGGATCTCGTCCATTTCTTCGCCCGGGACCGGAACCTGAGCGTCGCCGAGCTCGAAGACATCCTCAAGATCCTGCGCGACGAGATCCGCAGGCAGAAGGCGGACGATCATGATTGAGCTCTCCGACTACCTTCTCCGTTCGGGGGCCGGACTCGCCCTCTTCTACGCGTTCTACTGGGCCTTCCTGCGCCGGGAAGCTTTCCATCGCCTCAACCGGATCTACTTGCTCGCGGCGGCCGGCCTCGCGATGGCTCTCCCCCTCGTCCGGATGACATCGCCGTTCTTCACGAAGATCGTCGCTCCCGGCGCGGCCGTCCTGCCCGGCCCGCAGATGCCGGCCGGCGCGCCGGCCGCCCCGGCCGCGGGTCCGTCGCTCCTTCTCGCCGTCTACCTGGCCGGGGCCGGCCTCGTCTTCCTGCGCTTCCTGGCGCGCCTGGCGGCCCTGATGCGGTCCGCCCTCCGCTGCGGCTGCGAGCGCCGGGCCGGCCTGCGGGTGGTCGTCTGCGCCCATCGCGGCGAGCCGTTCTCTTTCTTCAACTTCATTTTCCTCGACCGCTCGAATATCCCGGAGCGGGACATGGACCGGATCGTGGCCCATGAGCTGGCCCATGTCCGCGGCCTCCATTCGCTCGATATCATCCTGTCCGAATGCCTGGCCATCGTCCAGTGGTTCAACCCTTTTGTATGGCTGTACAAGAGATCGCTGCGCGAAACCCACGAATACCTGGCCGACCGCGCCGTCATCGCGCAGGGCTGCAGTCTGGCCCGGTATCAACTGCTCCTCGTCGAGCAGCACGTGGGGCGGGAGGCGCTCGCCCTGGCGAGCCACCTCCGGACATCCCAGATCAAAAGGAGATTGCTGATGTTGTCCCGTAAAGAGTCCCAAGGATGGGCCCGCTGGAAGCCGATCTGGCTCCTGCCGCTGGCTGTCGTCCTGGTCCTGGCCTTCGCGGAATCCCGGACCGTCGTCCAGCCGGGACCGGTCCAGGAGACAATGAAGCCCCAGGAGGCGGCCAAGCCCGAGACCCCGGTCTCGGACGGAGAGATGCTGGCGGCCCTCAGGGCGAAGTTCGCCAAGCTCGAGGCGATGAAGAAAGAGAACGGCGCCAAGATCGAAGAGCTGAAAGCCGCCTACGAAAAAGCGGCGACCGAAGAGGAGAGGATCGAGGTCAAGGCCCTTCTCAAGAAGGAGCATCTCAAGTCCCAGGAGATCCAGAAGAAGGGCCAGATGCTCTCCATGAAGAAGCTCGAGCTGGCGATCGCCCGCGAGACCGACCCCGCCAAGAAAGCCGATCTCGAGAAGAAGCTCCGCTTGATGGAGGGCGCGAAGCCCGAGCCGGGGGCGTCCGTCGCCGCCAAGAAATACGAGGAAGTGATCAAGAAGATCGAGCTGATGATCGCGCAGGAGACGGACCCCGCCAAGAGGGACGCGCTCAAGAAGAAGCTCGAGGAAGTCCAGCACGCCGCCCAGATCGAAGCGACAACGGCCGCCGAGCTGGAAAAGAAGAACGTCGAGAAAAAGTAGTCCGTCCGCCGACCGCCGGGGGGCTCCTCCTCCCCGGTCCGGTCGAGCCCGGGGGCGGGACGCGTCGAGGCCCCGCCCCCGGGCGATGCCCCGCCCAGTCCCGCCCGCCCATCCTCTCCAGCCGGCTCGGCGGCCCCGGCCGCTTCCGTAACCCCCCCGTTTTTGCTATCATGAGAGCACGCGTTGGAGTTTCCATGAAGACACGTTCGACTACGATTATCTGCGTCAAGCATAACGGCAAGACGGCCATGGCCGGGGACGGCCAAGTTTCGCTGGGGGAGACCGTCCTCAAGCAGACGGCCCAGAAGATCCGCCGCCTTCATAAAGGGGCGGTCCTGGCCGGGTTCGCGGGCGCGACCTCGGATGCCTTCGCCCTGTTCGCCCGCTTCGAAGCCAAGCTCGAGGAGTACCGGGGGAACCTGTCCCGGGCCGCCATCGAGCTGGCCAAGGACTGG
>JAFGBC010000164.1 GCA_016933355.1 Candidatus Aminicenantota bacterium | reverse complement strand
TTAGGGAGGCCGGTCAGGCGCGGCCTCGCCTCGAGCTCCTCGTCGAGGTGGGTCGCCGCCCAGAGGAGGTCGCTGAAACGGTCGTGCTCGAGCAGGTTCGGGTTCTCGAGCAGCGTCAGGAGATAAGGCCGCTTGGAGGACAAAAACCGTTTGAGAGCTTCGAGGTCCATCTTGTCCATATCGACCTCGATCTTGAGGCGTCGGGCGAACTCGGCGGCAGCCTTGAAGTCCTTATCCGTCCAGTCGGCCCGGACGTTGAACCGGCGGGAGAGCTCGTCCCGGTTTCGGAAATAACCCGGCAGGTCGGCCAGCAGGGCGTTCCCGACCTCCGAAAAGAAGGCGCCGATGACCATGTTGAGCTTGTTGAGGACGGCGCGTTTCTCGCGGCGGGCCAGGATGCGCTCGAGGACGATGCCGACGAGAAAGACCTCGAGCGGCAGGAAGGCGATGTCCCCCAGCAAGTAGATGAAGATGTGGTGGGTGTCGCGAAAGATGAGATAGTGGACGAAATAAAGCAGGGCGGAAACGGCCAGGAAGACCAGCCCGAGGACGGCGTACAGTTTCATCCCCTTCATCGGTGAACCTCCCTCCCGTTCGATAGTGCAGGGCCCGACGGCGGCGCCCGGCGCGGCCCGGACTCGTCAGCGGGTCTGAGGCACCAGCTCGACGCGCCTGTTCTTGGCCCGGCCTTCCTCGGTCGTGTTGACGGCGACCGGAGACAAGAAAGCCAGCCCATGCGGGCTCAGCCGGGCGGCGTCGATACCGTAGTCGCGCGTCAGCGCGCCCGCGACCGCGTCGGCCCTCCTCTTGGACAGCGCCAGGTTGGCCTCGAGGCCTCCGACATCATCGGTATGGCCGACGACATAAAGCTTCAAGCCGGGGTCGCTTTTCATGAGCTTGGCGATCTCCTCGAGGGCGGGCTTCGACTCGGGCTTGATGTCCGCCTTGTTGAAATCGAACAGGATGCCGTACAGGGCGACGCGGCCGGCCGCCCCGATCGCCGCGGCCATCTCGCCGGCGCTGACGACGATCATGTTCTGGACCATGGCCTTGACTTCAACGATGTCCACGGCGATGTAAGCGCCCTGCCGGGCCTTGTAGGTCGGGTGGGCCTTGTCCCACTGGACGGCCGTCAGCTGGACATAAACGTCGCCTTCCGGCCTGCCCAGCTTGGCGCTGCAAACCAGCGTTGAGCTGTCCCGGGCCGCGCGGAAGACAAAATGACTGCGGCTTGTGCGGAGATCCTTCTCGCCGACGTTATTGAAATAAGCGGGCCACTTCGTCGCGGCCGGATCCGCGCCGGAATCGTAGAGGATCTCGAACCCCCCCGCCCGGAGCTCGTTCTGGTAATTTCGCATCAGCTCGAGGGCGCTCGTCGTCCCGGCCGCCTCGTACCAGATCCGAGTGACGGCGCCTTCCAGAATAAGGGGCGGAGACGCATAAGATCGAGCTTTGCGCGAGAAATCGAAGCCCTTGTAAGTGGACGTCTGGACCTCGTAGCGGTCGAAGGCCTTGGCGTCATAACCGACGATCTCCGAGCCGCCGAAACGTTTGAGAAGAGGGTGGTCCTGCGCGTCCGGCAGGTCGTCCGCCCGGACCGCTACGAAAGCGAGCGCGAGAGCCCCCGCGACGAACGAAACCCGCCGGCCGAGCGATAAATTTCTGGTCGACAGCATGGCGCCTCCTCCTTGATCGCCCATTGTACCATACACGGACGGCGGCTGCGCCCGGCGCCCGCGAGCGACGACAAGCTCGCCGCTCGCCCTGAGATTCGGACCCCTCCCCTATTTCTTCGGGTAGGCCGGCTGCTCCGGGAAGCGGAACGGGTTCTTGGCGATCATGTCCAGGATCGTCTCGATCGCCTTGTCGAGCTGGGCGTCCTTGCCGGCCATGACCGAGGCCGGGTCGTTGTCGACCCAGATGTCGGGGTCGGCCCCGTGGTTCTCGACGAGCCACTTGCCTTCGCGGCCGTAGAAGGCGTTGTTGGACTGGTGGACTATGCCGTTGTCGATCGTCGTCTGGCCGTTGATGATCCCGACCAATCCGCCCCAGGAGGGGACGCCGACGACCTTGCCGAGCTTGCGCGCCTTGAAATGCTCGACGAAGGCCTCGCCGTCCGACCCGTTGGCCTCGTTGGAGACGACGACGTAATGGCCGTTTCCAGCCGTCCCCGGATAGCGCATCGGGACCATGTTCTTGAGGACGTTGTAGGCGACCATCTGGCGCTCGAGCTTATCGATCAGGAAGTACTCGGTCCAGCCGCCCGAATTGCGCCGGACGTCGATGATGATCCCTTCCTTATAGCGGAAGGCCCGCCAGAACTTGTCGAACTCCCCGATTCCGCCCGAGCCCATGGCGTTGATGTGCATGTAGCCGACCCGGTTGTCCGTCGCGGCCAGGACTTTCTTGATGTTCCCGGTCAGCCAGGCGAAGTAGCGGAGCCGCTGGTCGGAGCGGACCGGCTCGACCTCGTAGGTCTTGGCGCCCTGCGCCGTCGGCCTGGCGTTGACCGTGACCTTGATTTTCTGGCCGGGCATGACCTGGAGCAGCTCGAAGTAGTCGGCCGGCGGCCTGATCTCCCGGCCGTTGATCGCGATCAGGTAATAGCCCTCCTTGACGTCCAGGTCGGGGCGGACGAGCGGTCCGCTCAGGCTCAGGTTGTGCTCGGTCGGCCCGTAGACGCGCTGGAGCCTGTAAAGCCCCGTGGCGCCGTCGGCGACAATGTCCGCGCCCAGAAGCCCGGTGTAAGGCGTCGGCGCGGGCGGGGCCGACGGCCCGTAATCGCCGCCTCCGACGTAGGTGTGAGAAACGCAGAGCTCGCCGACCATCTGCTGGAGGACCCAGTTCAGCTCCTCGCGCGAGGATAGGTACGGGACGTACGCCCGGTACTTGTCGCCCATCGCCTTCCAGTCGCGGCCGTGCATGCCCGGGTCATAGAAGAAATCCCGGTACCAGCGCCAGGCGTCGCTGAAGATCTGGTTCCACTCCTTCTGGAGGTCGACCGTGTAGACCAGGTTCTGGAGCTTGAGCTTGTCGCCCAGCGCCTTGCTCTGGTAGGCCTTGTCCCAGGACGTCGCAAAGAGGTCCTGCGCCTTGCGGAGGATCAGGCGCTCGCCGTTCGCGGAGACCGCGAAATCGCGGATCTTCTCGCCCAGGACGACGCCCTTCTTGGCGGCCATGTCGAAGATGCGGAGGTCCCACTTGGTCGCGCCGCGCGGGGCGAAGATCTCCTCGTACTCGTCCTCGCTGAAAGCGTCGACGGCGCACCAGGCGACCTTGCCTTTGCCGGCCTTGAGGAAGAAATAGTTCCCCGACGGCACGGGCAGCGGATAGGTCCGCCGGGAGAGGCCCTCGAGGTCGATCCGGAACGGGACGGGCTTGTCGTCCTTCTTGGCCGGAGCGTCGTCCTCGGCCTCGGCGAAGGGCGGGGCCTCGCCGTCCCTGAGCTGAACGGCCATGACCTGGTAGGGCGCCGCGATGACGTGGTTGTCCTCGTAGAAGTCCATCTTGAGTTCGAAGTCCCGCGAGGACAGGTAATAGAGGTAGCGCCCGTCGGCGTCGAAGGCCGGGCTGAGGTTGTCGAAGAAGTCGTCGGTCACGGCGTAGCGCCGGCCCTGGGCCAGGCTGTAGAGGAAGACCTGGCTGTTCCGGTTGGCCTGGACCAGCGTGTAGCAGATCCAGTTGCCGTCGGGCGACCAGCCGTAGTCGCTGATCTCCCAGGTGAACTCGTCGTTCTTGAGCATGTTCGACTCATCGAACTTGACCAGCTTCTTCGTCGCGACATCGACGTAGAACAGCGCGAAATCCTTGTTACCGAACAGGATCTTCGTTCCGTCGGGCGACCAGACCAGGCGGTAGCTCGTCCGGTCCAGGCCCGTCGTCAGCGGCGTCCATTCGCCCCCCTCCGCCTTCTGGAGATAGATCTGGTACTCGCCGCTCTTGTCCGAGAAGAAGGCGACCGTCTTGCCGTCGGGCGAGAGCTGGGGATACATCTCGCGGCTTCCCGGCGTCCGGGACAGGTTGCGGGCCGTGCCCTTCTCGACGCCGACCAGGAAGACGTCGCCGCGCGCCTCGAGCACGGCCGTTTCGCCGTCGTTCGAGATCGCGGCGTGATGGATGTAATCCTTGGGGTTGATCGTCCGGTCGCGCAGCGCCCAGCGGTCCGAGGGGACGAGGGCGGGGACCTTGCGGACCTGACCGGTCTCGACGTCGAGGACGCGGATGTAGCCGTCCTGCATGAAGACGATCCGCTCGCCGTCGGTGTGGGGCATCATGACGTCGAAGTCGTCGTAGCGCGTGACCTGTTCGACGGCCTTGGTCGCCAGGTCCTGTTTGTAAATGTTGGCGATCCCGTTCGTCCGGTCCGAGACGAAATACATCGCGCCGCCGATCCACATCGGGTAGGCGTTCTTACCGACGTAGTCGCTGACGGGGGCGAAGGTCTTGGCCGCGAAATCGTACATCCAGATGTCCATGTACTGGCCGCCCTTGTAGCGTTTCCAGTAGTATTCCTCGTTGCCGCGGCGGGCGTAGAGGATCTTTCCGCCGTCGGGCGAGAAGCTGCACAGGATCCCCCGGTCGAGCGGGAAGCGCTCGGGGGCGGACCCATCCCGCGAGACGAAGTAGAGGTTCGGATCGCGGCCGACGACGTTCTCGTAGAAGGACCGGAAGACGACCCGCTCGGCGTCGGGCGTCCAGCCGACGGTGAAGGCCGCGCCGGGCGTGTAGGTGAGGCGGCGCGGCGCGCCGCCCGCGGCCGGCATGACATAGACGCTCGGCGGCCCGTCGTAGCTCGCCGTGAAGGCGATCCATTTCCCGTCGGGCGAGAGCTTGGCGGCCGTCTCGGTCCCGGGGGCCGAGGTCAGGCGCACGGCCGAGGGGCACGATCCGCCGACCGCCCACAGGTCGCCTTCATAGCTGAAGACGATCTTATCCTTGTGGATCGTCGGATAGCGCATGAAACGGCCTTCGTC
>JAFGBC010000370.1 GCA_016933355.1 Candidatus Aminicenantota bacterium | reverse complement strand
CGCGAAGAGCGGCTCGTCCCCCTGACCGAAATGATCCGGAAGATCACGTCCATCCCGGCCCGGCGCTTCGGGCTGGCGGGGCGGGGGATTCTCGCGCCAGGCGCCTTCGCCGACATCGTCGTCTTCGACCCGGAAACCATCATTGACCGGGCGACCTGGACCGAGCCGGCTCAGTATCCGGTCGGCGTCGGCTGCGTCATCGTCAACGGCACGGTTGTCGTCCAGGACGGCGAACACACCGGAGCCCTCCCGGGCCGGACGCTGCGTCGCGGGCGGAACGCATGATCAGGGTGGGGAGGCGGGCGGTCGGCTTGTTCCTGCTCGCCGCCCTCTCGCGGGCCGCCCTGTCCGGACCCCGCGAGACGACCGTCCTTCAGACGCCGGCGGGGGCGACGCTCGAGCTGAACCTGCGCGCCTGGCAGCCCGGCGAAGCAATCGTCGTCCGGCTGACGGACCGGCCGGAGGGCGTCGAGACCGTCCTTAGCTTTCGGGACCGAGATATACCCGTCTCGGGGCGCGCCGCGGACGGCTCCGGTCTGGCCTTTTTCGGGCTCGATGTCACGCTCAAGCCCGGCGTCTACGACCTGGGGATCGAGGACCGCGTCCAGGGAAGCCCGCCCCTCAAGGCGAAACGCACCGTCGAGGTCCAGCCCAAATCCTTCCCTCGCAAGAGCCTGACCGTCAAGTCCGAGTATGTCTTCTACCCGCCCGAGGCCGCGGAGCGGATCCGGCGCGAATCCGAGCTGCTAGGCGCGGTCTATGCCGTTCGGACTCCGGACTGGCAGGGCACGGGTCCTTTCGAAGCGCCGCATCCGGCTCGGGCGCTCCCTAATTTCGGCGAGATCCGGGTCTTCAACGGCGTCCCGCGCTCACCCCATACGGGCGTCGACGTCATGGCCGGACCCGACGAGATGGTGCGGTCGTCCAACGCCGGCACGGTTGTCCTCGCCTCGGAGCTCTATCTGGCGGGGAACACGGTCATCGTCGACCACGGCCTGGGGGTCTTCACCCTCTACTGCCATTTCAGCCGGGTCCTCGTCAAGCGCGGCGACCGCGTGTCCAAAGGGGACCCGGTCGGCCGGGTCGGGTCGACCGGCCGCTCGACGGGGCCCCATCTCCACTGGGGCGTCCGGATCCTCGACGCCCGCGTCGATCCCGCCTCCCTCCTCGGGCTCGACCTCTGAGTCCATGGACTTGGTTCCTCGGTTCCTCGGCGTCTACCGGCGGGCCTATACCGGGCTTCCGCGCCGGGCCTGGATTCTCTTCGGCGTCAACCTCGTCAACGCCTCGGGGACCATGGTCCTCTTTTTCCTGAGCCTATACTTCACCCGGCGTCTCGGATTTTCCGCGTCCGAAGCCGGTCGCGCCCTGAGCCTTTACGGGGCCGGCTCGCTGGCGGGAGCCTTCCTGGGCGGCTGGCTCTCGGACCGGATCGGCTCGACCGCGGTCCAGAAGCTCAGCCTGGCGCTGTCCGGAGTCCTCCTCGTCGCGATGGGACAGGTCCGGGCGGCCGCCGTCCTCCTGCCGGCCCTCTTCGCCTTCGGCGCCGTCTCCGGCTCGCTCTACCCGGCCAATGCCGCCTCCATGGCCCGCGTCTGCCCGCCCGAGCTTCACGTTAAAGGGTTCGCCCTCAACCGGCTCGCCGGCAACCTGGGCGTAACGGTCGGGCCGGCGCTGGGCGGGCTCCTGGCCCTGAGGGACTACCGGCTGTTGTTCTGGGTGGACGGCCTGACCTGCCTGGCGGCGGCCGGTTTGTTCGTCCTGCTCTGGCCCGCTTCGGAGAGCCGCCTGCGCCGCGACGAGGTCCGGACCGCGCGGACGGGCGGCGTCCGGTCGCCCTGGCGGGACGCTCCGTTCCTCGGACTGCTCGCGGTCACCTTCGCCTTCAGCCTGATCTTCGTCCAGCTCCTCTCGACCTTTCCTCTCTATATGCGGGGCGTCTACGGCCTGGCCGAGGACGCGATCGGACGGCTCCTGGCCGTGAACACCGTTCTCATCGTCCTCTTTGAAATGGCCCTGATGGAGGTCGTCCGCAGGTTTCCCTTGACCCGGATGATCAACGTCTCTTTCATCCTCCTCGGCGCCGGCTTCGGGCTGATTCCGCTTGGACGCGGGTTCGGCTACGCGGCCCTGACCGTGGCCGTCTGGACGTTCGGCGAGATGCTGAGCATGCCCCTGTTCACCTCTCTCATCAGCGGCCGGGCCGATCCCGAGAGCCGGGGGCGCTATCTGGGGCTCTTCAGCTTCGCCTTCTCCCTGGGGTTCATCGTCGGGCCCGTGCTCGGCACGGAGGTCTACGAGCGGTGGGGAGGGGAGGCGCTCTGGTTCGGCTGCGGCGCGGCGGGCTTCGTGTTGGCCGGAAGCTTCTCGCTGCTCAAGCGTTACTTGGGCGACGCGCCGCCGGCGGAATCCTGAGGCATCGGCCCTTAAGGCCGGGGCCGCCCGGCCTTCGCGGCCGCCGTCCATCGCGCGACGACCTCTTTTTTCTGGGACGAGACCGCCAGCGCATCCCAGTTCCAGAACACGACTCCGGCCGAGGGAGGCCTGAGGGCCTCGCGCAGGGCCGCTTCGAATTCCCCGGCGGTCAACTCCTCGTCGATGTAGGCGTTGCCGACCTGGATGCTGGCGACGACCGGCGTCCGGACCCGGCCCGCGAAATCCTCGACCACGTCATGGACCCAGTCCGGCGTCCGGAGGACCATGTGGTGGTAGCACATGGGCTGGATGGAGTCGACGGCGCGGGCGATCCGGGGCAGATCCTGCGCCGCGACCGAGCGGACGGCGCCGCTGAAATCCGCCGCCCGCCAAGGCACGGCGTGGACATTGACCTTGATCCCCGGCTTGATCCGGCGCGCTTCGCCGGCCAGGGTTTCGACGAGAGAGGCGATCAGGCCGCAGCGCCAATCCGTCCATTCCTCCGCGT
>JAFGBC010000163.1 GCA_016933355.1 Candidatus Aminicenantota bacterium | reverse complement strand
TTTTTTGACAGACGGCGGAGGATGGCTATAATCAAGCCAGTCCCATGACAGACGCGCTTTTAACCGATGTTCGACGGGTCATCGCCTTCGCGATCGCCCGGGAGGAGGCCGCCGCCCGCCTTTACGCCCGGCTGGCCGCGCTCTCCAAGCATCCGGGGCTGACCAAGCTTCTCCTCGACCTTCAGGACGATGAGAAGCGGCACAAGGACCTCTTGGAGGACCTCGGGCCGGACAAGATCCGAAACCTCGATCCGGCCCTCGTCGAAGACCTCAAACTCAGCGACGAGCTCGCGGCCGAGACGCCGTCCGCCGACATGACCTTCCAGGAGGCGCTTGTTTTCGCCGCGAAGAAGGAAGCCGCCGCGGTCGTCCTTTACGAAACGCTGGCCGCACGGACGTCGGACCCCGCCCTCAAGCAGGTCTTTGAATTCCTGCGGGGACAGGAGAAGGTCCACAAGCTCAAGATCGAATCCGAATACGAAAGGCTGGTCCTGACCGAGAATTGAACGGGGACGCCTCCCGTCCCGACCGGCCGCGAGGAGGACACGATGGATAAATGGGAATGCACGGCCTGCGGCTATATCTACGACCCGGCCGTCGGCGACCCGGACAACGGCGTTCCGCCCGGAACCCCGTTCGAAGCGCTCCCCGACACCTGGGTCTGTCCGCAGTGCGGCGTCGGCAAGGACCTGTTCCAGAAAGTCGAGTAGCCGCACCCGGCGCGGCGCCTCCCCAGCGACCATGCGAGTCGTCATCGCGGGGAACGGCCTGGCCGGGACCATGGCCGCCAAGACCCTGCGCGAGCTCGACGCCGGCGTCGAGATCGTGGTCCTCGCCGCCGAGGCGCACCCCTACTATCCCCGGCCCAACCTGATCGATTACTTGGCGGGACGCCTGCCCCTCGACCGGGTCTTCGCCTTTCCCCCGGGCTGGACCGAAAAGAACCGGATCGACGTCCGGCTCGGCCGCGCCGTCGAAACGATCCGGCCCGCATCGCGCGAGGTCCTGACCGCGGACGGCGGCCGCGAGCCCTACGATGCCCTGCTCCTGGCCCTCGGCTCGGTCGCCGCTCTTCCGCCCATCCCGGGCGCGGAGAAACGGGGCGTCTTCACGCTCAAGACGCTTGACGACGCCCAAGCCATCCTCGACGACTTGAAGGGACGCTCCCGGGTCGCCGTGATCGGGGGCGGGGTGCTGGGGCTCGAGATCGCCCGGGCCCTGACCTTGCGCGGCGCCGCCGTGACCGTCGTCGAGGTCTTCAACCGGCTCCTGCCCCGCCAGCTCGACGGGGCGGGCGCCTCCGTCCTGCGCGAGCAGATCGAACGGCTCGGCATCGCGGTCCGGCTCCAAGCGGAGACCGGAGCGATCCTGGGCGGGGACGAGGCGAGCGGACTCCGCCTCAAGGGAGGCGAGGAGATCGCGGCCGACATGATCGTCGCGGCGGTCGGCGTCCGTCCCAACCTGGAGATTGCCCGGACGGCCGGACTTGCGGTCGAGCGAGGCCTGGTCGTCGACGACGACCTGGCGACGTCCCGACCCGGCATCTTCGCCGCCGGCGACGTTGTCCAGCACCGGGGACGGGTTTATGGGATCATCCCGGCCGCCTTCGACCAGGCCCGGGCCGCCGCTCACAACATCCTCGGCCAAACCAAGCCCTACCAGGGGAGCGTCGTCTCGAACACCCTCAAGGTCGCCGGCCTCTACGTGACGTCGATCGGGGAGGCTCAGCCCGAAGCGCCCGGCTATATCGAGTTTCGGCGTGAGGACAGGGACACGGGGATCTACAAAAAGGTCGTCCTCAAAGACGGTGTCCTGGTCGGGGCCGTCTGGATGGGGACGAAGGCGGGCGTCACGGAGATCAGTCGGGCCGTCGCTTCGGGGACGAAGGTCGGAGCCCGAGGCGAATCCCTCCTCGACGATGCCTTCGATTTTACTCTTCTTTGAAAGGGCCGCGACCATGAAACAACTCGCCCTCGCCGTTGCGCTCCTTGTCGGCGGACTCCCGCTCGTGCTGCCGGGGCAGGCCGTCTCGGAGGAGGAGGCCGCGCCGGCTTTCCGGACCTCGGGCTATTTTTCTCTCGATTTCCTGAAAGGCCAGCGCGCGAGCGGCTTCCACCAGGGCAGCCTCCAGGACGTCCGGGGCGGGCTCGCCTTCAGCGGAACGGCCGGCGGCGCCTGGGACTACGTCTTCGAGTCCCGCTTCCGGAGCGAAGGGGAATTCACGATCGAGCAGGCTTTCCTCCGCCTCAATCTCTCCGGCGTCCGCGTCAGGGCCGGGATGTTCCTCGTTCCCTTCGGGGTCTACAACACGTCCAATCGCCCCCACGAGCAAGCCCTGGCCCGCGTCCCGCTGGTCGTGGAGCAGGCCTACCCCGCGAGCTGGCGGGAGCTCGGGGCCTGCGTCGAGGGCACGTTCAGCTTTCTGAGCTACTCCGTCTACGGCGGAAACGGCCTGGGCGAGGGCGCTCGTCTCAAGGACGGCCAACAGTTCAAGGACGGCAACGCGGACAAGGGCTTCGGCGGCCGGGCCGGGGTCAAGCTCGACACCGTCGAGCTCGGCTACTCCTATCATCAGAGCCGGGTCGGCGAAGGCAACCGCCGTCGGCTCGTCCTCCAGGCCGCGGACGCGACTTGGAAGACGATGGAATTCCAGATCCTGGGCGAGTACATCTGGACACGGATGGACAACCCCGCGCCGTTCGGGCGGGGCGTATGCCGCGGCTACCATGTCCAGGCCTTGTTCCCCTTCGGGACAACGTCCCTGGTCGTCGGCCGTCAAGAGGTCAAATATAAGGATCCGTTCCACGGAGAAGGGTTCGTCGCGCCCGATACGGCCGGGGCCGGAATCGACGACAGAAGGACCCGCTGGGCGCTCGAGATCCTCTACGCCCCTCTGCCCGACCTCCTCGTCAAGGTCGAATACGACTTCAACCGCGAGGGCGGGCCCGAGCGGAACGACGACCTGCTGACCGCCCAGATCGCCCTGAAATTTTGATCCGCCCCCGACGCCCGGGCGGCGGGCGGGCCTTGTCTTGGGGGGCGGGTTCTGATAAACTCTGGCGCGGCTTCCCGCCCGATCGCAACCATCGAGAGGACTGGCATGACACATACTCTGGTCGTCGGCACCCAGTGGGGTGACGAGGGCAAGGGCAAGGTCGTCGACCTCCTGACGCCCGCCTTCGATGTCGTTGCCCGCTACCAAGGCGGCCACAACGCGGGCCATACGGTCTATGCCGGCGGCCGCAAGATCGTCCTCCACCTCATCCCCTCGGGCATCCTGCGGCCGGGGACGCTCTGCGCCATCGGCAACGGGCTGGTCGTCTCGCCCGCCGCCTTCATCAAGGAGAAGGCCGACCTGGCCGCCCTGGGCGTCCGGGTCGACGCGTCGAACCTCGTCATCAGCCGCCGGGCCCATCTCATTATGCCCTATCATCCCGTCCTGGAACGGATCGACGAGGAGCGGCGCGGGGACGCCAGGATCGGGACGACCTGCCGCGGGATCGGGCCGGCCTACGAGGACAAGGCCGCCCGGCGCGGCATCCGGGCCGGCGACCTCCTCGACCTCGACGCCCTGCGCGGGATGATCCGGGACAACGTCGCCCACCACAACGCCGTCATCCGGCTCAGCGGCCTGCCGCCGCTCGACCCGGAGGCGGTCTTCGCGGAATACGA
>JAFGBC010000030.1 GCA_016933355.1 Candidatus Aminicenantota bacterium | reverse complement strand
CAAAGTCCACTGAATAATTCCGGGGACACCATACCGAATTATTTTTGCCCGGTATTCCGAAATCTTGCGCCGGTCTCTCCGGCCTCCGGATCCTCGCCGTCTAAAAAAGCCCTCACAGATGAGCGGATTGACAGCCCTTCGGACTGGTTGCTACAATTATTCCGGCTAAGGAGGCCCGATGAACAAGAAGGGCATGCGTTTTCTTCTGCCTATCGTCTGCGCGGCTTTATTCGCGGGTGCTGTCGGGAGCGGGCAGGCGCCGGCGCCGGAGCCGGCCGGGACCGTTCCGACGACGCCGTCGTTGGCGCCGGCGGACGTGACAGCTGCGACACCTCTCTATTTCATCGCCAACGAAGGCCAGATGGGCGCCGAAGCGCTGTATTGCGCCAGGACGCCCGGCTACACGCTCTGGCTGACGGGGGAAGGGCTCGTCTTCGACCGGGTCGCAGAGAGCGATCAGGGGAAAATGATCCGGTCTCGTTCGAGCCTAGTCTTTCTGGGCGCGAACGGCGATGTCGAGGTCGCGGCCACGGACCCGTCCGATCACGTGGTCAGCTATTTCTTCGGTAGGGACGAAGCGGACTGGAAGACGGGAGTTTCGACGTCGAGGGCGGTCGTTTACAAAAACGTCTATGACGGGATCGACCTCAAGGTCTACGGGACGGAGCGGCAAATCGAATACGACTGGGTCGTTGCGCCCGGCGCCGATCCCGGCCGCATCCGATTCCGCGTCGAGGGCGGGGACGGAGACGCGGCGCTCAACGCCGGCGGCGACCTCGCCGTCGGGACGGCGTCGGGCCGTATCGTCCAGCGCCGGCCTGTGGCGCATCAGGTCGTCGAAGGCCGGCGGGTCGAGGTCGCATCCGCCTTCCGGGCGGCGGGCGACGGCGCGTTCGGGTTCGCGCTCGGCGCCTACGACCCGCGCCGCGAGCTCACGATCGACCCCCTCGTCCTGGCGGCTTCGACCTATCTCGGCGGCCAAAGCACGGAATGGAGCGTCAAGGTCGCCACGGATCCCACGGGCTCCGTCTATCTGACTGGAAGTACCTCTAGCGGCGACTTTCCGCCCAAGAAAAGCGGCCCCCCCGCAAGGATTACTTCGTCTCGAAGCTCGCGCCCGACTGTTCGAGACTGATCTATACGGCGTTCTTTCCGGCGGGCGATTCTCCCATGGAAACGACGGTGGCCCTCGACGTGGACGCGAAGGGATTCGTCTATCTGACGGGCGCGACGGGCTCGCCGGAATTCCCCCTGAAAAACGCTTTCCAAACCGCCCTCCGGGGCGCCGTCGACGGTTTTGTCCTGAAGATGTCCAAAAACGGAAAGGACCTGGTGTACGCCTCCTATATCGGAGGGAGCGGTTCCGAAGCCTGCACGTCCATCCGCGCGGACAGGACCGGGGCAGCGACTTTCGGGGGGAAGACGACGAGCCGCGACTTTCCCAGGAAGAATGCCTTCCAAAAGACCTGCGGCGGCTCTGAGGACGGCTTCGTCGCCAAGGTTTCTCCCGACGGCAGAAGCCTCCTCTCTTCGACCTACTTGGGGGGAAGCTCCGATGATCGCGTCGATGCCCTCGCGGTCGACGCCTCGGGCTCGGCGATCCTGGCCGGCCGGACGGACAGCCGGAATTTCCCGGTCAAGAACGCGTTCCAAAAAACCAATGGAGGCGATGGCGACGGCTTCATAACGGTGATGACGCCGGCGGGAAACGCTCTTGCGTATTCTTCTTACATGGGCGGGCCCGCTTATGATTGGGCGAGGGACGTGGCCGTGGATGCCGACGGCGCATGCTATGTCACGGGCCAAACGTTTGGGACGTTTCCCGTCAAGAGCCCTTTTCAGAAGAAACGAGGGGGATTGTTGGACGCTTTTATTCTCAAGGTCGACCCGAAGAAGAAAACCCTCGTCTATTCCAGCTACCTGGGCGGAGTCGAAGGTGATTACGGAGCCGGGATCGCGGTGGACGGGACCGGCGCCGCTTACATCGTCGGAGGCACGCAGAGTCAAAACTTCCCGGTCAAATCACCGTATCAGGCTTCGCGTCGCGGCACGCAGGATGCGTTCCTGACGATCGTCGACCCGGGCGGCGCGAAGCTCATTCTGTCGACGTTTTTAGGCGGGATCATTTTAGAGATAGGCTACGACGTCGCCCTCGGATCGAATGGCGACATCTTGGTCGGAGGCACAACGAACAGCCCCGACATTCCGAGCGCCGGCAAGGCGTATCAAAAAGCGCTGGCCGGCTCCTTCGACGCCTTCGTCCTCAAGCTCCGACAGGGGAGCGCTGCCGGGCGGAAGTAGCGCCGGCATCGAATTCTGGCATCGAATTCCGGGGACGCACGACGTAACGCAATCGATTGAATCAAGTCGTGTATCCCCGGAATTCCCCGGCGAGAGACTTGAGGCGGACGTAGCGTCCTCATAATTTGCGGACAGCTTGAACGACCATATTCGCCTCTGTAATGCCTAAAAGTATATTAATAATTGACAAATAGATTAACTAAATGTATATTAATAATGAACAAATTATGTTCTTTAAGAGATCGCTCCTCGCCAAGATCCTGCCCGCCCTGGACGCTCCGGAGTCTATCGTCATCACCGGGATGCGCCGCACGGGCAAGACGACCCTCCTTCGGCACCTCTACGGCCTCGTCCCCCCCGGCAACAAGCTCTTCCTGGACCTCGAAAACCCGCTGAACAGGAAATACTTCGAAGACGACAACTACGAAAGGATCAAGGCCAACCTCTCCTTCCTCGGCCTCGACTTCAGCCGCCGCGCCCACGTTTTTCTCGACGAGATCCAGCACCAGAGGAACCTCCCCTCGGCCGCCAAATACCTGATCGATCACGCCGACGTCAAGTTCTACATGACCGGTTCGGCCGGCTTCGCCGTCAAAAACCTCTTCACGGAGACCCTGGCCGGCCGCAAGCGACTGTTCGAGCTCTATCCGCTGACCTTCCGAGAGTTCCTCGTCTTCAAGGACAGCCGGCTCGTCCTGCCGGAGGATCCGCGGGCGGTCGGCCGCCCCATGTACGATGCCGTCCTTCCGCTTTATGAGGAATACCTCGCCTTCGGCGGGTTCCCCGGCGTCGTCCTCAAAACCACGGCCGAGGAGAAGCGGGAGGCCTTGGACGAGATCTTCGCGTCCTACTTCAACCAGGACGTCGTCCAGCTCGGCGACTTCCGGAAAAACGCCGTCCTGCGCGATTTCATTCTTCTCCTTGCCGCCCGCATCGGGTCGAAGCTCGACATTCAGAAGATCTCCAGGGAGCTGGGCGTCGCGCGCCCGACCCTCTACGACTACCTGGCCTTTCTCGAGGGGACGTCCTTCCTCCAGCTCGTGCGGCCCCTGACGAGCGGGCGAGACGGCGAGATCCGCAAAGCGCCCAAGGTCTACGTGTGCGACACCGGACTGGCCGGGCGGCTGGCCCGCTTAGACGCCGGGCTCCTTTTCGAGAACGCCGTCTTCCAAAATTTGCGGCCCCGGGGCGAGCTCCGCTTTTTCCAGAAGAAGAACGGACCCGAGATCGACTTCATTCTGGACCGGCGCGCCGGCTTCGAGGTCAAGCGGTCGCCGCAGCCGTCCGACCTGACCCGGGCCCGGTCGGCCGCCTCGAGGATGAAGCTCGAGAGTTGCGTCCTTGTGTCCGGCGCCTACAGCGAGCTCGACGGCATAACCTACGGGTTCCTTGTTTGAATTTCCCCTTACTCAGACGCCGGCTTCCGACCCTCATCAGCTTGACGTCCGGGACGGCAAAAGCCTATCATTAAAGCTCACATTAGCGGGGAGTTGCGCCATGGCAAACAGGCTCGATGAGCTCGTTCCCGGGCTCTCGTCATCCCTCTCCCGCACGGTCCGCGCCTTCGGCATCGACCTGGGCACCACGAATTCCACGGTCGCCGAGGTCGTCCTCACGCCGGGCGCGCCCTCCGTCTGCCGCACCCTCGACCTGGACCAGCCCACCCGCGAGGGCGTT
>JAFGBC010000162.1 GCA_016933355.1 Candidatus Aminicenantota bacterium | reverse complement strand
CATGAGAGCGACGGTCCGTTCGCTGGCCTCCCGGCCGAAGTCGGGGATGAACGTCCTGGTCAGCTCGACCGAGGGGGCCTCGCGCCAAACGGGGTCGTCCAGGCGGCCGTCGATCGCCGGCGCGACGGCGGTCCGCAGGGGCCTGAAGAAGGCCCCCTCCTCGCCTGAAGCGGCCCCGGCGTAAGCGACAATGAAAACGGCCGTCCCGATCGTTCGGGCCAGCCTCCCGGAGAATGTCATCGCCACACTCTAGGGGATTCCCGGGCTCGAGTCAACGGCCCTTTTCGAACCTTTTCGGAGTTTCCGGGGGGCTGTCAGAAATCTGCTATAATACTGAGTCATGAGACGGAAGCTGGCATTGGTCAACGCCGGTCTGACGGTTCTGGCGCTGGCTGCAGTCTGGGGCTGCACTCCAGGGCCCCGGGCCGACGCCTCCGGCCTGAACCTGCTCGTCATCACCCTGGACACGACGCGCGCCGATGTCCTGGGCCTTTACGGGAACGCGCATGCCGTGACGCCCCGGATCGACGAGCTCGGCCGGGCGGGGATCGTTTTCAAGGCATGCTACACGCCCGTCCCCCTGACGCTGCCGGCCCACTGTACGCTCTTCACCGGCCGCTATCCGGCCGCCCACCGGGTCCGCAACAACGGCACGTACGTGCTGCCCCCCTCCGAGTCCACGCTGGCCGGGCTCCTCAGGGACCAGGGCTACGAGACGGCGGCCTTCATCTCCTCATTCACCGTCGCGGGCAAGTTCGGATTGGCCAAGGGATTCCAGCTCTATGACGACGACTTCGAGGCCCAGCATTCGATCGTCAATTACGCGGCCGAGATCACGGCCGACCGGGTCGCCGACAAGTTCTGCGGCTGGCTCCGGTCGAGGTCCGGAGGGAGGTTCTTCAGCTGGGTCCACTTCTTCGATCCGCATTCGCCCTACGTCTCCCACGACGAGTCCGGCCCGGCCGGCGACAGATCGGCCTGGTCCCTCTACGAAGGCGAGGTCGGCTACGTCGACGCCCATGTCGGGACGATCGTCCGGGCCCTCCGGGACGGGGGTCTCTACGAGAACACACTCATCGTCATCGTCGGGGATCACGGCGAGGCCTTCGGGGAGCACAAGGAGATGGGACACGGCATCTTTTGCTACGAGGAAAGCCTGCGCGTGCCTCTGATCCTGCACAACCCGCGTCTCTTCAAGTCGCCCAAGGTCGTGGAGAGCAGGCTCAGCCTGGCCGACGTCCTGCCCGGGCTGCTCGAGCTCCTAAAGGTCCCCGCGCCCGCCGGCATCCAGGGCCGGAGCTTCTGGCCGCTCGTGGAGGGCGGAGAGAAAGGCTTGCGGGAGATCTATTTCGAAAGCCTCTTCAGCCAAGAGGAATACGGCTGGGCGCCTCTGTCGGGGCTCATCGACGGACGCTACAAGTATCTCTCTATCCCGGAACCGGAGCTGTACGACATCAGCGCCGATCCGGGAGAGACCCGGAATCTCTTCGCCGATCGTCGGGAGGATGCCCAAGAGATCGCGGCAAAGCTGGAGGCGTTTGTCCTGCGGACGGAGTCGCCCCGGGAGCCGCGCCGGAGGCAGCGCGGGCCCATCGACATCAAGAAATTGACCGCCCTCGGCTACATCTCGAACTTCTCAACCGGGCTCGTCGACGGTCTCGATCCCAAGCGAGGCATCGACCTCTACGTTGACGTCGTCGGCCTCAAGGAGCTGGTCGCCCAAAAGCGATATGACGAAGCGGACGGCTACCTGGCCGGGCTTCGGGCCCGCCATCCAGGACTGGAGATGCCCGATATCGAGCAGGCCCGCTATGAGATCCTCAAGGCGCGGGGCCGGACGACGGACGCTCTGGACGTCCTCCGCGGGGCCTCGGAGAGATACCCCGAGAGGGAATCGTTCAAGGTCTTCCTGGCCATGGACCTCAGCGCCAGCGGACGGCATGAGGAAGCCAGAGAGATCTGCAGCCGGCTCGCCGGCGAGAACGAGACGCTGACCGCCGCCCATATCCTGCTCGGCGACATCGCGTGCCGGCTGAACGAGTTCGATGCGGCCTTGGAGGGCTATGAGAAGGCCGCCTCTATCGAGCCGATGAACGCGGTCGTGCGAGCCAAGATAGCCTCGGTCTGGATTAAAAAGGGCGATTTCGCGAAGGCCCAGGCCCTCCTCGAGGGTTTGGAGGGCCGGAAATCGGCCATCAAGGCGGCCGATTTCCAGGAGGCGATGTCAGGACTCGGCTTAGCCTTTCTTGGCGCGGGCCAGACCGAACGAGGCCTCGCGGTCCTCCGCAAAGCCACGATTCTCAGCCCCGAAAGCCCCGCCGTCTGGCTCAATCTCGGCGGGGCCTATTTCGCCCTGGGTCGATGGGATCCGGCCCTTGACGCCTTCGAGAAGTCCGTCGCGATCGACGACGGCTTCGCCCTCGGCTGGAGTAATATCGGCCAGGTCTATCTCGTCCGGCTGCTCGAAGGGGGGACGCCGGACTTGGCCGAGAAGGCCCTCGGTTGCTTCGAAAAAGCCATCGCTCTCGAGCCGCGGCAGGCGCAGGCTTGGATCGGACGGGGATCGGTCCGTCTGACGACAGGGCTGGCGGGCCAGGCCGTCCGGGATTACGAGCAGGCCATCAAGCTCGATCCCTACCTCGTCGACGCCTATGTCAACCTGGCCATGGCTCTTCAAAACGAAGGCCGATACGCCGAGGCCCTGGGATATCTGGAACTCGGCAAGAAGCGCCTGGGCGCCAAGATCACGCCCGCCGACCGCGAGGAGATCGACCGGCTCTACGCGGCGATCAAGGTCTTGAAGGATGGGCTCTGACGGGCGGCTCCAGGGCGGCGGCTTCCGGCTCTGCCCGCCGGGTCATGAAAGGGATCAGATGAAAAAGACGCCCGCCGACGCCATCGTTTTCGCCGCCATTCTTCTCTTAGCCGCCGCCTGCGGGCGCAAGGGGCCGGAGCCCGCGCCCGTCGCGGCCCCTTCGGCCGAAACGGTCGGGCTCAAGGAGACGACCCTGCGCAACGTCACGGACGGTCCCGTCGCCTACAGGATCTACCCGGCCGGAAGGCCCGAGGCCGCCGAGGCCCGGGAGATCGCGCCCGACGCCATCGACCGGTTCCCGACGGCCGTCACGCTCGAGATCGAGT
>JAFGBC010000161.1 GCA_016933355.1 Candidatus Aminicenantota bacterium | reverse complement strand
TAGGGAACGATGTCCCGCAAAGGAGAATCCGGATGAAGCATGACCCTTACGTCCCCGAAAAGACCGAGATGAGGGAATTCACGCTCCGCGCCCTTCTGATCGGCCTGATCATGACCGTCATCCTGGGGGCGGCCAACGCCTACTTGGGCCTGCGGGCCGGCATGACGATTGCCGCCACCTATCCGGCGGCCGTCATCGGCATGGCCGTGCTGCGCATCTTCAAGGGGTCCATCCTCGAGGAGAACTTCGCCCGGACGGTCGGCTCGATCGGCGAGTCGGTCGCGGCCGGCGCGATCTTCACCATCCCCGCCTTCTTGATCGCCGGGGTTTGGGTCAAGTTCAACACCGTCGAGGCCTACCTCAAGACGTCGGCCCTCCTGTTCGTCGGCGGGCTGCTCGGCATCCTGTTCGTCACCTTCCTGCGCCGGGTCATGGTCGGCGACCCCGAGCTGACCTTCCCCGAGTCGGTCGCCGCCGCCGAGATTCACAAGGCCGGCCAGAAAGGCAGCGCCGGCGCCAAGCACCTGTTCGGCGCGATGGGCCTCGGCGCCCTTCTCTACGCCCTCGGCGTCGTCCAGCTCTACGCCGCCAGCAAGGATTTCGTCATCCGGATCGGGACGATCGGCAAGAGCTTCGTCCGGCTCGGGACCGCCGCCGACGCTCCTCGTCTCGACGCGGGCGGCACGGTCGCCGTGGCCGGCCCGGGCGTCTATCCCGCCTACATCGGCGTCGGCTACATCATCGGCCCGCGTCTGGCCTCCCTCAACTTCGCGGGCGGCGTCCTGGCCTGGGGACTGTTCGCGCCCCTCCTGATGTTCTTCTTCGGCCCCCAGCTCGTCGAGCGCTTTTACGGCCCGGGCGTCGCCCTGAGCGCCGTCGTATGGCCGGACCTGGTGACCAACGTCTGGAAGTTCATCATCCGCCCGATCGCGGTCGGCGGAATGCTCGTGGGCGCCGGCTACACTCTGTACAGGATGCGTAAGAACCTGGCCGCGGGCATGAAGCGCTCCTTCAGCGACGTCAAGAAAGCGGCCGGCCAAGCCGAGACGACCTCCCGGATCGAGAAAGACCTCAACATCAAGGTCGTCCTGGGCGGGCTGGCCCTGACCTTCGTCCTGATGATCCTCGTCTACAGGGTGTTCGCCGGAGCGTTCGTCCCGGCGCTGATCGCGGCCGCCGTCATGGCCGTCGCCGGCTTCTTCTTCGCCGCGGTCTCCGGAAACCTGGTCGGCACCATCGGGTCCTCGAATAACCCGATCTCGGGGCTGACGCTGTCCACCCTGATCATCGCCGCCCTCCTCATGGTCGCCGTCGGCGCCTCGGGGATGAGCGGGGTCGCCGCCGTCCTCGGCGTCGCGGCGGTCGTCTGCGTCTCGTCGGCCGTCGCCGGAGAGATGCTCCAGGACCTCAAGGTCGGTCACATCTTGGGCGGCACGCCCTGGAAGATGCAGGTCGGGAACGTCTTCGGCATCCTCCTCTCCTCCCTCGTCCTCTACTTTCCGCTGATGCTCCTCATCGGCGCTTTCGAGCTCGGCAGCAAGGACCTGTCCGCGCCCCAGGCCGGGCTGATGGCCGCCCTGTCCCAGGGCATCGTCGGCGGCGAGATGGCTTGGCCGCTCGTCATCGTCGGAATGTTGATGGGCTTCGCCTTCATCCTCGTCCAGGTCAAGTCGCCCATGCTGGTCGCGGTCGGGATGTACTTGCCGCTCGAGACGACCTTCGCCATCTTTGTCGGCGGCATGTTCAAAGGGATCGTCGACCGGCTGGCCGCCAAGCGCGGGCTCAACCCGGCCCAGAAGGCCAGGGTCGAGAACGTCGGCATCCTGCTCGCGGCCGGCCTCATCGCCGGCGAAGGGCTGACCGGTCTCTTGCGCGCCCTGTGGAAATTCCTGTTCCTCAACGACATCCTCAAGATCGATATGCCCGCGATCTTCAAGGGCACGAGCTATTTCGGCGGGTTCGACCTCTACTTCGGCGGCCTGATCGTCCTCGTCCTCATCGGCTACTTCCTTATTTACAAGCCGCTGCGGAACGCCGGCGCCGCCGACGAGCCGCCGCCGCCCTCGGCCGTCATTTAAGAGCGTCCTCCGTTTCGTCCCGACGGCCGCCTCTCCTCCGTCCGGAGGGGCGGCCTGCTCCGTGCGCCGCGGGGCCGGGTCGCGTTGACCGCTTTCGGTTGATCGTCTAGAATAGAATCGGGACAAGCGCCATGGCTATCCGTGACATCATAACGATCGGGCACCCGACTCTTACTCGGATCGCCGATCCCGTCGCCGTCGTCGACGACGGGATCCGGGCTTTAGCCGCCGACATGATTGACACCATGCGGAGCGCTCCAGGGATCGGACTGGCCGCTCCCCAGGTGGACGTCTCCAAACGCCTGATCGTGATCGACCCCTCGGCCGGAGAGAATCCCGACGAGACCCTCGTCCTCGTCAACCCCGAGATCCTCGAGCAGGAGGGCCAGGAGTCGGGCGAAGAGGGGTGTCTGTCCGTCCCCGGCGTCTTCGAGCCCGTGTCCCGGCCGACCCGGGCGGTCGTGTCCTACCTCGACCTCGAGGGCGTGCCGCGGACGGTCGAGGGCCTGAACCTCAAGGCCCGGGTTCTCTGCCACGAGATCGACCATCTCAACGGAAAGCTCTTCATCGAACGCCTCTCCCCCCTCAAGCGGGCGCTGATCAAGAAGAAGCTGAAAAAGACACGGCCCCAAGACGAAGGGCGATGAACGTCGTCTTTTTCGGGAGCCCGGCCGCCTCGCTCCCGACCCTAAAAAGACTCGTCGCCTCTCCCCACCGGGTGACCCTGGTCGTCACCCAGCCCGACCGGCCCGCCGGCCGCGGCCGCGCTGAAACCGCCTGCCCGGTCAAGTCCTTCGCCCTCGAACGCGGGCTCCCCGTCTACCAGCCCGAGCGGATCCGCAAAGACCCGGCCGCGCTCGACCGGCTCCGGGAGGCCCGGCCCGACGTCCATGTCGTCGTCGCCTTCGGCCAGATCATGCCCGGTCCGGTCATCTACCTTCCCCCCTTCCGCTCTCTCAACGTCCATTTCTCGCTTCTCCCCAAGTACCGGGGGGCCGCCCCCGTGCCTTGGGCCATCCTCAACGGCGACGCCGTGACCGGGATTACCGTCTTCGAGCTGGACGAGAAGATGGACGAGGGCCCCATCCTGGCTCGCCGCGAAGTCGACATCGCGCCCGACGAGAAATCCTTCGAGCTCGAGGCCAGGCTGGCCGAGGTCGGGGCCAATCTGCTGGTGGAGACGCTCGAGGGATTAGGACGGATCAGGCCCGAGCCCCAAGACGCCGCGGCGGCCAGCTACGCGCCCAAGATCAAGAAGGACGACGGCCGGATCAACTGGCGCGAGCCCGCCGAAGCCGTCGGCCGGCGCGTGCGCGCCTTCGCCGGATGGCCTTCGGCCTTCGCCTATCTTGGGGGAAAACGGATCATAATCCACGCGGGCCGGGCGTTGCCGGGAACGAGCGGAGCGAGCGGCGCGCCCGGCACGGTCGCCCGCGTCGCGGCGGAGGGGATCGAAGTCCGCTGCGGCGACGACTCCGTTTTCCTGGTGAAAAGCGTCCAGCCCGAAAACGGACGCGCGATGACGGCCGAGGCCTTTGCCCGGGGACACCGGGTCGGCGCCGGAGTCGTTTTCGATTAGGGCGGCCGCCGGACTTGCGGCGGAACGGGCGCTATTCCTCGAGGATGAAGCCCATCGGGTTCTGGGCTTTGTCGTTAACGCGGACTTCGTAGTGGACGTGGGGTCCGGTCGCCTTGCCCGACTTGCCGACCAGGCCGATCGTGTCGCCCCTCCGGACCTTCTGTCCGGGACGGACCAGCCATTTATCGAGATGGAAATAATGGGTGGTGACGCCCCAGCCGTGGCTGATGACGACGGCCCGTCCCGTCATGCGGTCGACCTTGGTCTCGACGACGATGCCGTCGGCCGGCGCGACGATCGGGTTGCCGTAGCTCGTGGCGATGTCGATCCCGTAGTGGAATTGCCTCTTGAGGGTGAACGGGTCGGTCCGATAGCCGAAGCCGCCGACGATCCAGCCGACCGTCGGCCAGATCGAAGGCGTCGATGCCAAAAGGACGGCGTTGGCCTCGAAATACTCGTTCAGGGTGACGAGATTCTTTTCCAGACCGTCCGCCTTCCGGCTCAAATCCTGGATTTGAGCCAGGTTGATCTGCTGGGGCGGGACCGGCTCCGAGGGGCCCGACGCCGGCTCGGCGGCCGGGTCGCCGCCGCCGCCCAGCCCGGTCTCCGTGATCTTCTCGGTGTCCTTGAGCCCTGCGTAGACGTTGAGCTTCTTGACGTAGGACTCCATCTTGTCGATGGTCGCCCGCAGGCTCGTGACCTGCGTCTCATAGGCGGCCAGCATCTCCCTCTGCTCCTGCGTCTCGCGCTGGAGGTCGCGGTACTTGGCCCGAGTGAAAGACATCGTGACATAGTCGGCGAGAAATACGACGATGGCCAGGCTGAAGAGGATCGCCCCCCCGATCAGGATCCGCGAGGCGCGCCGGGACAGGGTGATGCGCCGGGTGCTCGATTCGGAGTGAGGAACGATGATGACGGACAGCGATCCCTTGGATTTAGTCATCGGCTTCCCACTTTTGTATCATAGGGCTCTTTTCGCTGTCAAGAAGAAAAACCCCCGTCCCTCATCCCCCGCAGAGGACCGACCCGCCGTTGACGTTGAGGATCTCGCCCGTGATGTGGCGGGCCAGGTCGGAGGCCAGGAAGACGATCGGGCCGGCGATATCCTCGGGCGGCGGGACTCTCCCCAGGGGGATGGTCTCCTCGATCTTCGCCCGGGCGCCGGGGACGGCGAAGGTCTCTTCGCACATGTCGGTGTCGACCCAGCCCGGGGCGACCGCGTTGACCCGGATACCGAACGCCGCCAGCTCGACGGCCAGGGATTTGGTCAGGGCGTGGAGAGCGGCCTTGCTGGCCGCATAGTGGGAATGGAAGGCCTCGCCCCGGACGGCCGCCGTCGATGAGACGTGAATGATGGCGCCGCGGCCGCGGGCTTTCATCAGCGGGACGACGGCGTTCGTGGCCAGGTAGACGCCGTCAAGGTTGACGCGCATCGTCTCGTCCCAGACGGCCTTGGGCATGGCGCCCATCTCGCCGTACGTCCAGATCCCGGCGTTGTTGACGAGGATATCGACGCGCCCCCAGGCCGCCCGGCAACCCTCGATCATAGCCCGGACGTCCGGCTCGCTGGAGATCTCGGCCTGGAATTCCAGGCATTCGCGCCCGAGACGGGCGACTTCGTCGCGGACGGCCGCCGCCGCCTCGCCCCGGTTCCGGAAGCTGATGGCGACGTCGCAACCGGCCCGGGCGAACAGGATCGCCGCGGCCCGCCCGATGCCGCGCGAGCCTCCGGTGATCAGGGCCTTCCGTCCCGTCAAGCCCAGGTCGACGGCGGCCGTCATGACGCGTATCCCAGGCTCGCCTGCCCCATCTCATCGAACTGGAGATAGCGATAGATCTCGGCCTGCTTGGGAGCGACCCGGCTCCGCATGACCTCGAGGTATTCGTCGGGCGTCGGGAGCTTCCCCTTGAGGGCGGCTACCGCGGCCAGCTCGGCCGAGCCCAGATAGACGCGGGCGCCGTCGCCCATCCGGTCGTCGAAGTTGCGGGTCGACGTCGATACGATGGTCGCCTTCGGCCGCACGCGCGCCTGATTGCCCATGCAGAGCGAGCAGCCGGGAAGCTCCATCCGCGCCCCGGCTCCGACGAAGACCGAAAAGTAACCCTCGCGCAAGAGCTGAGCGGCGTCCATCTTGGTCGGCGGCGTCATCCACAGGGTGACGGGCAGGTATCCGGCGCCCTCGAAGATCTTGCCGGCCGCCCGGAAGTGTCCGATATTCGTCATGCACGAGCCGATGAAGACCTCCTCGATCGCGTCGCCCGCGACTTCGGACAGCGGCTTGACGTCGTCCGGGTCGTTGGGGCAGGCCAGCAGGGGCTCCCGGATCGCGGACAGGTCGACCTCGATGACGGCGGCGTATTCGGCGTTGCCGTCCCGTTCGAGGAGGACGGGCTTCTCGAGCCAGCGGCGGCAGGCGTCGATCCGCTTT
>JAFGBC010000029.1 GCA_016933355.1 Candidatus Aminicenantota bacterium | reverse complement strand
GAGGTCTCGGCGCCGAAGAGATGGTCGGCCCGGGCGTGGCAGCCGGGGAAATCGCGGTAGTAACCGTCCATGGCCGCGAGGACGGGCTCGGGCTTGAGGGTCATGCAGGCGTTGTCGAAGTAGACGACCGGCTTGCGGCGGGCCGAGGCCCGCAGGGCCGGAAAAGAGGCGCGGAGGCGGTCGACGTCAACGCTCATGTCTTAAATAGTAATTAATATAATTACCAATGTCAAGGCCGAAAAAAACTCGCGGGAAGCGCCTCGGACAACGGGAGAGCGGCCCGGATACGAGTGACCCCGATCCCCGGGCTCCGGCCGGGCCGGCCGGCTTCAGTCTTTTTGATAATGGAGCTTCATCACGAAGCCGTCCGTCTTGTCCCCGTGCTTGTTTTGGTAAGCGGATTTGATCGGGATATCGACGCTGGTCGTGCGGCCGGTCAAATAGATGCCTCCCGCTTCGTCGGCCGCGACGCCCCGGACGTCGTCGTCGCGCAGGCCTCCGATATAGGTCGAGGCGTAAAAGCCTTTACCGGCCGGTCCGATCAGGCACAGGAAGCCGTCCGAGGGCCCTGCCAAGTATGGGCTCAGGGCGTAGCGGACCGGGAATCCAATTCCGTCTGTCCGGCCTGCGACGTAGGCCGCGCCCTTGGCCGTGACGGCGATGTCCCGGATCAGGTCATCTCCGGCGCCCCCCAGGTAGGTTGAGTAGAGGAGTCTCGGCTTGTCCGTCGACAGCCTGGCGACAAACCCGTCCATGTTGCCGTTTTTTTCCGTCTGGAATCCGCCCACGATCGGGAAGCCGCCCCGTGTCGTGCCTCCCACGTAGACCAGGCCGCGGGCGTCGAGGGCCAGGGCCGTCGCCGCGTCCTCGTGCCGCCCCCCGAGGCAGGTGGAGAAGAGGAGGGTCTTGCCGTCGGGGGCGAGCTTGACCACGAACGCATCGGCGGTGCCGCCGCCGAACCCCTGAATCGGCCTGACCATGGGGAAGCCCGGGCCGTCCGTGCGGCCGGCCGCGACGGCGGCGCCCGAGGCGTCGACCGCCAGCGCCGTGCAACGGTCGTTCCGCGTGCGGCCGAGGTAAGTCGAATAGACGAGGCTGTCGCCGCCGGGAGAAATCCTGGCCAGGAAGCCGTCCGACTGCCCGCCGCTCGTCTCCTGGCAGGCTTTCTTGACCGGGAAGTTCCGGCTGTCCGTCACCCCCGCGACATAGGCGGAGCCGTCGGCCCCGACGCAGAGAGCGAGGCAGCGGTCCTCGGCGGCCCCTCCCAGGAACGTCGCGTAGACCACGGATTTGCCGTTGGGGGCCAGCTTGACCACGAAACCGTCGCCCTCTCCTCCGTAGGTCTTCTGGACGGCGTTCTTGACCGGGAACAGCCGCGTGAACGTCGTCCCGGCGAGATAGGCGCTCCCCTTGGCGTCTACGGCGAGGCCCAGGGTCATCTCCTCCTCCTCGGCCGCGACCGGAAAGAAGGCGGAGTAGGCGAGGGTTTTTCCGTCCGGCGACAGCTTGACGAGGAAGATATCTTGACGGGGCTGACCGTTTTCAACGGGGGGGAAGTTGCTGCTGGTCGTGAAGCCGGCAACATAGACGGCGCCGGTGCGGTCGACCGCGACCCGGCAGCCCCGGTCTTCGCCGCGGCCGGCCAGGAAGGAGGAGAAGACGATCCCGGGGCCGGCCTGGGTCCTTCCGTTCACGAAACGGAGGCCGGAATCGCCGCCGGCAGCGGGCCCCTCGCTCGACATGGTAATGAAGGCCAAAAGGATCACGGACGAGAAGAAGGGAGCCTTTTTCATGGTCGACCGCCTTTCCACCCTGATACTACGGGGAGCAGACTATACTTTGCATAATCCGTGCTTCTCCCCGAGTCCAATCTATTTCGCCCGGCTTAGAAAAACGTACGCTGTTGGGAATGGTAAACCGTGCCGGGCGGGTTGTCAAATCCCGCGACGGCCGGCCGCCGTCCCCTCCGGCCTATTTTTCGAGAAGGACAGGGGCGTTCCCGACGGCCCCGAAGGCGCTCCGGATCTTCTTGAACTCCGGGTACGCATCGGCCGGGATGCGCCTGGCGGCTTGGCGGACTTCGTCGTCGGGCCGAGCGAAGACCTAGGCCGAGGGCCCTCGAAAAGCCGGGTCTAGGGTGTCGGCGGCCGTTCAATTATGGTAAAATGCGCCCTATGAAGGAGAGGGTTCCAGGTCTGCTCCCGCTCGCCGGCCCGGCCCGGATCGACCTCGTCAAGCTCGGCCGGGAGGACGGGATCCTGATCTGATCCCGGTTGAGGCGCGCCGTGCCCATTTACGAATTCCGCTGCCGCGACTGCGGGCGTACGACCTCGGTCCTCATCCGGTCGCTGAACCAGGCGTTTGACCCGCGCTGCGCGGCCTGCGGCGGAGCGAACCTGGTCAAGCTCGTCTCGCGGGTCGCCGTCCGCCGTTCGGCGGGCGGTCCGGCGGATGAATGGGGCGGCGGCGCGGGAGAGGATTTCGATGAAGGCGTCGACGACGTCCCGGACGAGAACGGCGGCGGAGCGGACGACCTGAACGAGGGAGGATGAGGAATGACTGAAAGCACGGGATTCTTGGTCTTCGGCGCCATCGGCGGTTTCGTCCTCGGCGTTGCGATCGCGATGATCATCCAGGCCGTCCGGAGACGAGGGGCGCGGGCGATCGCCCGAGAGCTCATCGTCCAGTCCCAGACCCAGAGGGTCCAGGACGTCGAAGCCCTGCTGAGCCGCGTCAAAGACGCTTTCGGGGCGCTCTCCCACGACGTCCTGAGCAAGAGCACCCAGGAGCTGCTCAAGCTGGCCAACGAAACCCTGTCCAAGCAGACCCAGACGGGCGGCCTGGAACTCGACGGGAAGAAGCGTTTGATCGACCAGACGCTCGAGGTGATGAAAGGCGACCTGGACAAGGTCCAAGAGCTGATCCAGATCCTGGAGAAGGACCGCGAGCAGAAGTTCGGCCAGCTCGAGACCCAGCTCAGAAACCACACCGAGCAGACGTCCAGGCTTCAGGAGACGACCGAACATCTCCGCCAGGCGCTGGCCTCGACCAAGGTCCGCGGTCAGTGGGGGGAGCGGATGGCCGGCGACGTCCTGAACCTGGCCGGGTTCATCGAAGGCGTCAACTACCTCAAGCAGAAAGCCCTCGAGACTGGCCCGACCCGGCCCGATTATACCTTCAACCTGCCCCAAGGCCGCAAGGTCAACATGGACGTCAAGTTCCCGCTCGACAACTACGTCCGCTTCCTCGAAGCCGGCAGCGAGATGGAGAAGGACGGCTTCAAAGCCCAGTTCCTGCGCGACGTCAAGAACCGGATCAAGGAAGTCACGACCCGCGAGTACATCAACCCCGAGGCGAACACCCTCGACTACGTCCTGGTCTTCATCCCCAACGAGCAGGTCTACGCCTTCATCAACGAGAACGACTCGACGATCCTCGACGAGGCCCTCAAGAAGAAGGTCATCCTCTGCTCGCCGATCACGCTCTACGCCATCCTGTCCGTCATCCGCCAGGCCATGGAGAACTTCAACCTGGAGAAGACCAAGGGGCAGATCGTCGCCCTGCTGGGCGGTTTCCAGAAACAGTGGGAGAAGTTCGTCGAGTCCATGGACAAGATGGGCAAGAAGATCCAGGACGCCCAGGACGAGTACAACAAGCTGACGACGACCCGGCGCACCCAGCTCGACCGCCAGCTCGTCCGGATCGAGGAGCTGCGCAAGGTCCGGGGGATCGAGCCGGCGGCCGGCCTGCTCGAGGACGGAGGTCACGGCGGCGAGGGCGAGGACGACCCGAACGCTCCGTCCGGAGCGGTGGGCGGCGTTCCCGGAACCGTATGATCCGGGTCCGCCGCCGGCCGGGCCGGGCCCGGGCTCAGGACCGCGGCCCGAAGATCAGCGTTCCGACCCGGACCATGGTCGCCCCCTCCTCGACCGCGACCCTGTAGGAATTGGTCATGCCCATCGACAGGCGGTGGAGCTCGATGCCCGGGATGGACAGGGCCTTGAGGTCCTCGAGCGTCTTTTTCGTCTCCCGGAAATAGGGGCGGGCGTCCTCGGGGTTCCCTTCGAAGGGACCCATCGTCATCAGCCCCTCGACCCGGATATTCTTGAAGAGCGCGATCTCGCGGACCAAGGATTCCGCCTCTTCGGGGAGGACGCCGGCTTTCTGCCGCTCGCGGCCGCTGTTGATCTCGACCAGGATAGGCATGACCTTGTCCGCGGCGGCGGCCCGCTTGTCGATCTCGCGGGCCAGCTCGGCCGAGTCCACGGTCTCGATCAGGTCGAAGAGCTCGACCGCCTTCTTGACCTTGTTCGTCTGAAGATGGCCGATGAAGTGCCAGCGGACGGAGCGGCCGACCTCGGCGACGGCCGCGGCCGCCTCTTGGACGTAGTTCTCGCCGACGGCGCGGACTCCGGCCCCGATCGCCTCGCGGATCTCCGCGGGCGTCCTCGTCTTGGCCGCCGCCACCAGCTCGACGCCGGGCGGTAGCTCGGCCAGCAGGGCGCGCACCTGATCCGCGATCGTTCTGTCCATCGGACGTCCTCCCTTTCCTTAAAACCTAATTTTAGCATAAGGATAGTCCAACGCAAGAGCCCCGGCGTTTCGGGGCGATCCCGCTTCGAGGACAGGCGGCCGCGTTTGCGCTTCTCCGGATATTAGGGGATAATACTCCTCCAATCCCGAGGCCGATGCGGAGATCGTCATGACCGAAGAGCCCGATCAAAAAACCGAGACCCTTCCCCCCCTGACCCTGGCCGAGCTTTCCGAGCCCCTGCGGCGGGCCGCGGCCAACGCGGGCTGGACGGAGCTGATGCCCGTCCAGTCGCAGGCTATTCCCTATCTGCTCGCCCGGCGCGACATGATGATCCAGTCCCGGACGGGCAGCGGCAAGACGGGCGCCTTCCTGCTGCCCATCCTTCAGCTCATCGACGCCGGCCGTCCGGTCACCCAGGCGCTTGTCCTGGTCCCGACCCGCGAGCTGGCCCAGCAGGTCGCCCGCGAGGCCGGGATCGTGGGCCGGGACAGCGGCGTCCGCAGCATCGCCGTCTATGGCGGCGTCGGCTACGGCGAGCAGCTGGCCGCGTTCAAGTCGGGAGCGCACCTCGTCGTCGGCACGCCGGGCCGCATCCTCGATCACTTGCTGCGCCGCTCCCTCTCGCTCTCCAACCTGACCGTCCTCATCTTCGACGAGGCCGACCGGATGCTTTCGATGGGCTTCTATCCCGACATGAAGCGGGTCCAGGCCTACCTTCCCGACCGACCCGTAAGCACCTTCATGTTCTCGGCGACCTACCCGCCCCAGGTCATCCGCCTGGCCGACCAGTTCATGCGCGAGCCGGGCATCCTCAACCTGAGCAGCGATCACATTCACGTGACCGAGGTCGCGCACGTCTTCTACGAGGTCGACCGGATGGACAAGGACCGCGGCCTCGTCCGGATCATCGAGGTCGAGAACCCGCCCTCGGCCCTGATCTTCTGCAACACGAAGGCGCATGTCGAATACGTGTCGGTCGTGCTCCAGCGCTTCGGCTACGACGCCGACGCCCTGAGCTCCGACCTGGTCCAAACGGCCCGGGCCAAGGTCATGGACCGGATCCGGCGGGGGACGCTGCGCTTCCTGGTGGCGACGGACGTCGCGGCCCGGGGCATCGACCTGCCCGAGCTGTCCCACGTCTTCCAGTACGAGCCGCCCGAGGACCCCGAGGCCTATATCCATCGGGCCGGCCGCACGGGACGGGCCGGCGGGAGCGGGACGGCCGTCACCCTCGTCAGCGGCATGGAGCGGGCCGACCTGGCCAAGATCGCGGCGCGCTTCAAGATCGGCCTCCAGGAGCGGACGCTGCCGTCCGACGAGGATGTGGCCAGGGTCGCCTCGGAGCGGATCATCGTCCTGCTCGAGGCGCGCCTGCGCGGACGGGACAGCCTGAAGGCGGAGCGCATGCAACGCTTTCTCTCGCTGGCCCGCAGCCTGAGCGAAGTGGGCGACGAGGTCGCCCTGTTAGCCATGCTCCTGGATGATTTCTATCAGGAGACGTTTCATGCTCCGGTCGTGCCGGTCGAGCCCGACGAGCGCTCCTCCGGGTCCGGACGCTTCGGCCGGACGGGCGGGCGCAAGCCGATGGGCGAGGGGGGCGGGGAGTCGCGCGGCCCCCGGCGCCGCCGCCGCTGACGACGTGTCCGGTCCCCAATACGAAAGGGATGCAGTTTTTGTATAATGCGAGAAATTCTGGCCGGGAGGCGACGATGAACGCAGCGAGAAGAATCGGAATAGCGGCGGCGGCGGGCTTCGGGTTTCTGCTGACCCCCCTGACGCTGGCGGCCCAGCAGGCCGGGCGCGGCCGGCCGGCCGGGTTCCTCGATGTCCTTCAGCGGCCCAAGTTCGTCGCGATGCTGGTTCTCGGCATCGCGGCCTTGGCCCTTCTCCTGACCAAGAAGATGAGAAATGGGATCAAAGTGCCCTTCCTCCTCCTGTCGACTTTCCTTTTCGGGATCGCCGCCAACCTGCCCGTCAAGGCCTTCAGCGGCTTCTCGATGCATCCCTCGCCCATCTGCTCGGTGGCCAAGGCCGTCCTCTATGGCTTCCGGACGCCGATGATGGTGACGCTGGCGGTCATCCTGTTCCTGACCCTGGTCGGCCCTAAGCTCTTCTGCGGCTGGGTCTGCCCGGTGGGCGCCGCCCAGGAGCTCGTCGCCATGCTGGCCGATAAGCTCGGCATCCGCCGCCGCAGGTGGAATTTCCGGTTCAGCCAGGGCGTGCGGGTCGGTCTCCTGCTGCTCTTCATCTTCTTGAGCGGGACGGCGATCCTGCACACGGTCCAGGGCGAGCAGGCGATCGCCCTGTCGCTCTACGACTACATCAACGCCTTCCACGGCTTCGAGATCGTCAAGCAGCCGACGGTCATGGACACGGTCATCCATTTCCTGCCGTTCCTGCTGACGTTGGCCTTCGCCTTCGTCGTCTACCGGCCGTTCTGCTACCTCGTCTGTCCGATCGGGCTCGTCACCAACCTCGTCGAGCCGCTCGGGTTATTCCGCGTGGTCCGGACGAAGCCGGCCTGCGCCGACTGCGGCGTGTGCACCGCCAAATCGCCCTGCCCGACCGTGCCCGAGATCCTCAAAGACGCCGCCGTCCGGCCCGACTGCTTCTCGTGCGCGGTCTGCGTCAACTCCTGCCCGTCGGGCGAGCTCGAATTCCGCGTCCGCTGACACTCGGCTTTGCGGGCCGAATGGGCTCATCGTCCCGGCTTTCACGCCGGCGGACATGGATCCGGCTCTTCCGTCCGATATGGGCGTCGTCGTCCTGTCCAATCCTGTCGTCCGTCGCTAAGGTTTTTCGATGACAGGACTATAGGCCCTTCGGCAAGATTCTCGCCGGCGCGATGCGCGGACTTGCCAAGAAAGATCATTCTCGATACAATTTCGAGGGAAATAGTGGTCGGTCGGCGATTTGAGATCTTTCTTCAAAACATCATTCAAAAGCGCGTGAATGCGCCGTGAGAGGGAGCCCCGTCGGGCTCGAATCCCGGATCGTAACCGGCCGCGCCGCCGCGAGCCGTTCGGGTTGCGAGAGCATTGATCTCCAGGGGTGGAGCATGATGAGATTTAAGTCTGTGTTGGGAATCGCCGTTCTCATTCTTGGCTTCGTCTTCTCCGCTGCGGGACCCCTTCCGGCCGTTTTGCATTCGGGGCCGAGTCCGGAGGGACGACAAGAGGCCAAACCGTCCATCGGGGACGCGCTCCTCAAGGTCCTCCTCAAGAAGGACGTCGCGGCGGCGGTCCACGAGTACAAGCGCTTGAGGGCCGCAGCACCCGACGCCTATGACTTCGCCGAGGAGCGGCTGAACGAGCTCGGCCTGGACCTGATCGAGAAAGGCCGCGTCAAAGAGGCGATCGAGATCTTCAAGCTGAACGTCGAAGCTTATCCCCGGGCATTCAACACCTACGACAGCCTGGGTTACGGTTTCATGTGCGACGGACAAAAAGCGCAGGCCATCCTGAACTTCCGGAAGTCGGTCGAACTCAATCCCGATAACCTGCAGGGGCGCCGCACCGCCTACGTCCTGGAGCACTACGCGAAGAAAGAATACATGGTGCCGATGCGGGACGGCGTGAGGCTCTTCACCCAGGTCTACGCGCCGACGGATACCTCCCGCACCTATCCGATCCTGTTCCGCCGGACGCCGTACGGGATTCCGCCCTACGGCGAACATAGGTATCGGCCGTCGCCCGGACCGTCGTGGTTGTTCGCCGAGGAGGGGTACATCTTCGTCCTCCAGGACTGCCGGGGACAGTACAAGTCCGAAGGCGAGTTCGTCGTGATGAGGCCCCACCGGCCGGATAAGAGGAGCCCCCGGGACGTCGACGAGAGCAGCGACACCTTCGACACGATCGATTGGCTCATCACGAACATTCCCAATAACAACGGCCGTGTAGGGCAGTGGGGGATCTCCTATCCCGGCTGGCATACGGTTATGGGGATGATCGACGCGCACCCCGCCCTTAAGGCCTCCTCTCCCCAGGCTTCGCCCGCCGACATGTGGGTCGGGGACGATTTCCATCACAACGGCGCCTTCCGCCTGATGTATACGTTCGATTGGCTGGCGCGGAGCGCCCGGACCCGGCCGCACCCGTCCGGGACGGGGAGCGGGCGCTGGAGCTACGGAACTCCAGACGGCTATAAATTCTTCATGGAGATGGGGCCGGTCGCGAACGCGGATGTCCTGTATTTCCACGGATCGGTCCCGACCTGGAACGACTATATGACCCACGGCGATTACGACGAATACTGGCAAAAGCAGAACGTCCTTCCCCATTTGAAGAATATTAGGCCGGCCGTCCTGAATGTGGCCGGCTGGTTCGACGCCGAGGATTTCTACGGCCCGATGAGCATCTATCGGGCCATCGAGGAGAAGACCCCGGGGAACAAGAGCGTTCTGGTCGTCGGGCCCTGGCTGCACGGCGGCTGGGCGTCCATGGACGGCGATGTCCTGGGCGAGATCCGTTTCGGCGTCAAGACGGGGGCGGACTACCGGGAAAAGGTCGAGCTGCCGTTCTTCAACTCCCACCTGAAGGACAAGGGGGAGCCCGAGCTTCCCGAAGCCTTCGTCTTCGAGACGGGATCGAACCGCTGGATCTCTTATGACCGCTGGCCGCCGCGGGAATCGAACGAGAGGAAGATCTATCTGCGAGCGGACGGGAAACTGTCCTTCGAGCCGCCGACGGAAACAGGGGAGCGGGCGGCCGATGCGTTCATGAGCGACCCCCGCAAGCCTGTTCCCTGGTCCGCGGAGATCCGCACGACCCAGGGGCATCTCTGGATGGTCGAGGACCAGCGCTTTGCCGCCCGCCGCCCCGACGTCCTCGTCTATCAATCGGACGTCCTGGCCGAAGACGCCACAATCGCGGGGCCGATCATCGCCCACCTCTTCGTCTCCACGACGGGGACGGACGCCGACTGGATCGTCAAGCTGATCGATGTTTATCCCGGCGACGCCCCCGATCCGCGACCGAATCCGACCGGCGTCCGGATGGGGGATTTCCAGATGCTTCTGGCGGGGGAGGTCTTCCGGAGCAAATACAGGACGAGCTTCGAGAAGCCCGAGCCGCTGACGCCGGGCGCCGTCACGCCGATCACGTTCGATCTGCGGGATAGAAACCACCGGTTTCTCAAGGGACACCGCATCATGGTCCAGATCCAAAGCACCTGGTTTCCCCTCATCGACCGCAATCCCCAGACGTTCGTTAACATCTTTCGGGCCCGGGAGGAGGACTTCCGAAGCGCGGTGCATACCGTCCACAGGTCCGCCGCCTACCCGACGCATCTCGAACTGAACGTGATCGGCGGGGAGTAAAGAGCGCCGCCGGCCGATAAACGGCCTTGACACCGGCGCGGCCGGGCATATATAGTCCGGTCATCGAGGGCAGCGGGCGCTTCTCCGGAGAGGAGCCGAAGTTCTCGCACTTTTTTCAAAGGAGAGAGGGAATGAGAAAGGCGATGATCCTGGCTTTAGCGCTCTGTTTGATCGGCGGCATCGCGGCTTGCAAGAAGGGCGGAGGTGACTACGCCGCGCTCGGCCAATACGCCGAGATCGGCCCGACCCTCGACAAATTCATCGCCGCCAACGAGGATTTCGTCACGGCCATAGAGAAAGCGGCCTCGGCTGACGAGGTCGCGGGCGCCCTGAACGCCGCCGCCGAGAAGATGACGGATTTGGCCCCCAAAATGAAGGCCGTTATCGAGAAATACCCCGAATTCAAGACCATGGACAATCCGCCCGAGGAATTGAAGCCCCTCAACGACCGGATCCAGTCCGTCATGGGAAGACTCATGGCGGCGATGGGCAAGGCCGCGCCGTTCATGTCGGATCCCAAGGTCCAGGCGGCCCAGGAAAAGTATTCTCAGGCCATGGCAGGGATGGAATAAGCCTTAGGGTGGGCGTTCTCCGCGCCCATGTCCGCCAGGACCTCCCTCTCTTCGCCGCCGGCTCCGGGCTGAGGAAGACCGCCGGATTGTACCGGGAGGCATCTCCGAAATCCGGCTTGACTTCCCTGAGGGACGGGAGCATTATCCCGGTAGGGAGGGGCCAATGAGCAGGAAAAACGTGCGTTTTGTTCTTCCTATCGTCTGCGCGGCGGTGTTCGCGAGTCAGATCGCGAGCGGGAAGGCGCCGGCGCAGGGCGGGACCGTTCCGGCGCCGTCGTTAGCGCCGGCGAACCTGAAGGCCGCAACTCCGCTCTATTTCATCGCCAACGAAGGCCAGATGAGCGCCGAAGCGCTGTATTGCGCCAGGACGCCCGGTTACACGCTCTGGCTGACGCGCGAAGGGCTCGTCTTCGACCGGGTCGCAAAGAGCGACCAGGGGGAAACGATCCGGACCCGGTCGAGCCTGGTCTTTCTGGGCGCGAACGGAGATCGGGAGGTCGTGGCCGCGGACCCGTCCGAT
>JAFGBC010000160.1 GCA_016933355.1 Candidatus Aminicenantota bacterium | reverse complement strand
GGCAGCATGACCGTGGAGGCCATGATCGCCCCTTCGTCGAGCGGCGGCACGAACTCCTTGCCCAGGAAGGTGTAGCCGATGAAGGCGACGACGATCAGCAGGGCGAAGACGGCGAGGATAAGGGTTTTTTTCTCCAGGGCCGTCTTCATGATCGTCCGGTACTTCTCGGTCAAGAAAGCGGTGATCGGGTCCCGGGCGACCCGTAAACGGCGGCCGGCCAGGAAGACCGTGGCCAGGATGGGCTGAAGGGTGATGTTGAGGAGCATGGCCCCGAACAGGGCCGCGGCCACGGCGAACGCCGTCGGCCGGAACATCGCCCCTTCCAAGCCCTGGAGCGTCAGGAGAGGCAGGAAGACCAGGATGATGATCAGGCTCGCCGAAAACAGGAAACGGCCCACGTCCTTGGCCGCCTCCGCGACGACCTCGCGGATGGAGGCCTGCTCCCCCTTTTCATGCAGGAGCCGGAAGATGTTCTCGACCATAATGATCGAGCCGTTGGCCATCTTGCCGATGCCGATGGCCAGTCCGCCGATCGACATGACGGTCAGCTTGACCCCGAACAGGCTCATCAGGACGAGCGCGATCAGGATCGAGAACGGGATGGTCAGGGAGGCGATCAGAGAGGTCCGCACGTTCCACATGAAGAACATCATGACCAGGACGATCAGGAGGACGCCCTCCAGGATCGTCACCTCGACATGGCGGATGGACTTGAGGATGAGGACGGACTGGTCGTAGAACACTTTGAGCCCGACGCCGGCCGGGAGGTCGCGGGCGATCCGGTCCAGGGCGGCCTTGATGTTGGCGATGGCCGTCAGGGTGTCTCCGCCGTACTGCTTCTCGACGGTCACGTAAACGGCTTCGCGGCCGTTGTGGCTCGCCGCCTCGCGCCGGAACTTGCCGCCGACCCGGACGTCGGCCACGTCCTTGACGTAGACGGGGACGTTGCGGCGGGTGGCGACGACGGTCGACCGGATGTGATCGACCGTCTCGATCCGCCCCTCGCCCTTGATCAGGATCTCCTGGGAGCCGGCCGAAATGATGCCCCCGCTGAAATTCCGGTTGCTGGCCTCGATCGCCTCCTTGACCTCGGCGATTGTGATCCCGTAGTTCTTGAGCATGTCCGGCTTGAGGAAGACCTGGAACTGCTTGATGAAGCCCCCCAGGTTGATGACGAACGAGATGCCGGGCACGCCCTGGATCCGGTAGCGAACGGTCCAATCGGCGATCGAGCGGAGCTCCATCGGGTCGATCCCCTCGTCCCCCGTCACGGCGAACTCGAAGACCTCTCCCATCCGGGACGAGACCGGACCGAGCACGGGCGGGGACGTGCCCTGGGGAAGACGGCCGGCGATGAGCTCGAGCTTGCTGGAGACGATCTGGCGGGCTAGGTAGATGTTCGTCCCCCACTCGAACTCGACGGTCACGATCGAGTCCCCGGTCGCCGATTCGGAACGGACGCGGGTGACGCCCGGCGCCCCCGACAGCAGGCTTTCCAGGGGAAACGTGATCAGGCGCTCGACGTCCTCGGAGGCCATGCCCTCGTTCTCCGTGACGATGTTGACGATCGGCGCGTTGAGGTCGGGATAGATGTCCTTGGGCATCCGGACATAGGCGACGACGCCCCACAGGCAGACGAGGGCGATCAGGAAGACCGTCAGAAGCTTGTGCTCAAGGGCGAAATCGATGATGCGGTCGATCATGGCGAATCTCTCTCTCGGGTTCGGTCCGGGAACGAACGTCGTCCTCAGTGGACATGAGCTCCGCCCAGGAGCTCGTCTAAGAGCTTGGACAAGAGCTGGAAGCCGCCCCGGACGACGACTTCGTCCCCCTCGGCCAGGCCGCTCAGGATTTCGACCGAGCCATTGACCCGGGCGCCGACCGCGACCTCCCGGGGCGCGAACGCTTCGCCCTGACGCAGGAAGACGACTTTATGCCCGCCGTCGTCGAGGATGGCGCTTTCGGGAACGACCAGGGCCCGCTTATCTTCGCCCAGGACGATCCGGACGTTGGCGAACATGCCGGGTTTGAGCTTGCTGTCCGCGTTCTCGACTTCGGTCCGGACCGTGACCGTCCGGGTTTCTTCGTTCAGGGTCTCTCCGACGTACTTGAGTGTTCCTCTGAACGTCAGGCCCTCGTAAGCGGGGACGTCGATCTCGACGTTCTGGCCGATCTTGACCCGGGCGATGTCCCGCTCGTAGACCTCGGCGTCGACGCAGAGCAGGCGGGGATCGAAGATCGTCAGGATCTCGGTCGCCTGATCGACCATCCCCCCCAGGACGAGGCTGTTGGCGATGACCTTGCCCGGGAGAGGGGCAAACAGGGTGATGAAGGCGTTGATTTCATGCGTCTCGGCCGCTCTCTTGACCTGGGCTTCGCTGAAGCCCAAGACATGGAGCTTTTTCTCGGCCGCCTCCAAGCTGGCCTCGGCGACCTTGAGCTCGGCTTCGGCGGTCTGGAGGTTCTTGCCGGCGCCGGCGCCCTTGTCGAAGAGCCTTTTTTCCCGGTCGCGGCTGCTCAAGGCCAATTCGTAATCGGCGATGGCCTTGAAGTACTCGGATCTGGCTTCGCCGACGGCCTCGCTCTGGAGCGTGACGAGCTCCCGCCCACTCTCAACCCATTCGCCGGGCCGGACGTGAATGCGGGCAACCCGGGCCGGAAACGGATAGCTGACGATGGCCTTGCGGAACTGGTGGGCGTAGACCTTCCCCATGACCTGGAGACGGCTGGCCATGGGACGGGAAACGACGCCCGCGGTCTCGATCTCGATGGCCTTGAGCTCCTCCGCGCTCAGCCGGACCGAGCCGCGCCCCGCCAGGCTTCGCAATGAGCGCGGGGCGCCGTCGCGGCCGCGGCCCAAACCTTGGCCGTGCCGGCCCCGCCCGCCTTCGACGCCCGTATCCCCGGTCGGGGACTGAACGGAAGAAGCCCGGCCCTCGTCTTGGTCGCCATGAACCGCTTTTTTCGAACAGGACAAGCCGGAGAGCGCCAGGGCTCCGACGGCGATGTATAGAGCGATCGTTTTCGTCATGTCAGACTCCTTGCAAGGGTTCCCCGACGGCCTTTTCCAGCGCCGCCAGGGCCACCTGATAATTATAGAGAGCGTCGGCGTAGGCCTTACGAGCTTCGAGCAGGGTCCGGCGAGCTTCGATAAGCTCGATCCCGCCGATCTCTCCCTCTTGGAAACTGAACAGGAATAAATCATAAGCCTCCTCGGCCTGGGCCAGAATCTCCGTCTCGAAGAGGGCGATCTGGTCTTCGGCGGCCCGGGCGGCCAGAACGGCGCTTTCGACCTCGAGGCCGATCGTATTGGCCAGATGGGCGCTCTGTCCCCGGAGGGAGATCAGGTTGGCTTCGGACTCGGCGACGCGGCCACGAAGAGGCTGCCAGAAAAAGAGGGGGATGGGAAACGAGACCGTGACATCCCAGGTCGTTTTCTCGCCTTCGATGCGGTGACGCGAGAGGCTCAGGTCGAAATCGGGCAGGTATTCGAAAGCCGCCTCGGTCTTCTTCAGGCCTTCTTTCCGGACGAGGGTCGCCATCTTCTTCATCTCGGGCCGGGCGATCCGGGCCCTCTCGCTGAGACGGGTCGTCTCGATGGCCGCCGCCGGCCGCTTGAGCTCGCCCCGCACCTCCAGGGGCTCGAGCTTGCCCCGGCCGAGGAGATAATTCAGCCGGGCCTTGGCCAGGAGCACCTCGTTCTCGGCCAGCGTCACGGCGGTGGCCGCGCGGGCGGCTTCGACGCCGGCGCGGACGACCTCCATTTTCGCGATATCCCCCGCGGCGTATTTGACCTCGGCCTTCTCCCGGAAGTCCCGGGCGAGTTCGAGGTTCTGCCGGTCGTACTTGGCCCTCTCCTCGGCGACCAGGACCGCGTAGAAGGCCTCGGTGACCTGGAAGACCAGGTCGAGTTTGAGGAGGTCGCGGTCGGACAGAACTTCCGCGGATTCGAGCGTCGCGATCCGGCCCCGCAGCGAGCGTTTGCCGGGGAATTCGAGCGTCTGGCTGACGCCCAGATAGGACTCGCCCGACCCGCGGAAGTTCAGGAGACTCGGCTGGAGGTCGGAGTCGTAATCCAGGGACGGTTGAGGCAGGGCCTTGGCCTGCCGGACCCGGGCCAGAGAGGCTTGGTAGTCGCCCTCGGACGAAAGCCAGAGGGGATTGTGAATCAGGGACAGGGAAATGCAGCGGTCGAGCGTCAAGGTTTCAGCGGGAGCCGCCGCCTGAGACGCGGCGGGACCCGCCGGCAGGAACAAGATACAAATCCAGGCGATTGCGCTTCGCACCGTTCGTCCTCCTTGCGTGCGTTGACGGGGATCGGCATCCGACCCGGAGGCCGGAAAAGGGGGGG
>JAFGBC010000028.1 GCA_016933355.1 Candidatus Aminicenantota bacterium | reverse complement strand
TTCCGCGTTGATGTTGCGGCCGTCCGGGGTTTTGACCTTGAGGATCTCCGTCCAGTCGCCCAGGACCTTGCCCTCGGCGTCGAAGCGGGCCATCCAGACGCTGGCCGTCTCCGACCGCGGCTTCGAGACAATGACCTCGAACAGGGCGAAGACATAGCCGAAAGGCGATGCCCCTTTGCGGGCGGCCGCGCCGCCCTCGATCCAAACGCAGGCCGCCCCCCAGGGTTGTCCCTTGTTCTCGGCGATCGTCCGGGCCGGCGAAGCGACCCCAGCGCCGCCGATCTTGAAGCTGGCCAGGCTTCCGAGGTCGGAGCTCTTGTCGTAGTTCCCGGCGAACGCTACGCCCGCCTTGGCGGAGACCGGAACCCAGTCCAGAACGCCCTTGAAAATCCCGAACCCGGCGGGCTTGAGCCGCTTCAGGGGATAGACGGCGGCGCCGTCCGTTGGCGAGGAAGCGGCGGCGGCCGCCGCCCAGAGGCCCACGCCGAGAATCGCCAACCCCATGGTGAACCGGATGCTTTTCATGTGCGACGCCTCCTTTCTACGATCGTCGTGGTCGCCCCAAGTCGACCTCGTCCGGAAGCTCGTTCCGGTCGGTCGCCGGGTCGTATGGGAAATGCGCCTTGAGCTTGTCCCCGGCCGCGGCGATGGCCGCGACGAGGCCCTCCGTGAACGCCCCTTTCCGGAAATGCTCGGAGAGGAGGCCGGCCATGGCGTCCCAGAACTCCTGGCCGACCGCGGCATGGATGCCCTCGTCGCCGAGGACGGCGAAGGCCCGGCGCGAGGGCACGATGAAGAAGAGGATGCCGTTTCTCTCGCGGGTCGCGGTCATGCCCATCCGGACGAAGGCCCGCTCGGCGGCCCGGCGGACCGACCCCCAGAACAAGGGCGCGACCGAGACCCGGATCTCGCCCGAGGTTTGACGCTCGGCGTCCCGGATCGCCCCTCGGACGCGCTCGACGTCGAGGATCTTCGACAGCTTTTTCCGCGTCATGCGCAGCATCGCGGTCCTCCCCTACCAGGAGCCCGAGGCTCCGCCGCCGCCCGAACGGCCGCCGCCGCCGCGAAAGCCTCCGCCGCCCCCGCCTCCTCCCCCGCGTCCGCCCGAGAGGATGCTGAAGATGAGCCAGAGGGCGAGGGACGGGTTGGTGATGAACAGGATCAGGAAGCCGATGACGGCGACGACGACTAGGAGCTTCTCGAAGGGCGACATCGGCCGCGAGGAGGGCCGCCCGGATTCCGCTTCGACGGCGTCCGCGCGGGGTCCGGCGATCGCTTCCGTGATCGCGAGAACGGCGTCCCTGACGGCCGCGTCGTTGTCGCCGGCCCGAATGCCGGGGATGAGAATGTCGTTGATGATCCGGCCGGCGACGATGTCGGGGACCCGCTCCTCCAGCCCGTAGCCGACCTCGATCCGGGCCCTCCGGTCCTCGGCCATGATGAAGAGGACGAGGCCGTCGTCGAGCCCGCGGCGGCCGACCCTCCACTCCCGGAAGGCGCGGGCCGCCCAATCCTCGAGCGGGGCGTCGCCCGTCGTCCGGCTGATGTAGACAAGAACCTGGTAGCCGGAGGCGCCCTCGAAGGATTCAAGACGGGCATCCAGAGCGGCCCTGACGCCGGCCGAGAGAAAGCCCGACCCGTCCGTCACCCAGCGGTCGGGCTCCGGAGGGATGGGCGTTTCCCGGCCGACGACTCCCCTCCCGGCCAGCAGCCAGAAGGCCGCTCCGGCCAAAACGGGGAAGAAGCGTCCCCGAGGCACGGCCAAGACCCGCTCAGCGCCGCCCGGTCAGAACTGGACCTTGGGGGCCGTCTCCGCGCCCGCCTGGGCCTTGAAATAGGCCTTGTCCTTGAACTTGGCGCCGAACAACCCGGCGATGAGGACCGTCGGGAACGTGTTGCGCTTCGTGTTGAAGGCCTGGGCCGTTTCGTTGTAGCGCTGGCGCTCGACCGTGATCCGGTTCTCGGTCCCCTCGAGCTGGACCTGGAGGTCGCGGAAGTTCTGGGTCGCCTTGAGCTCGGGGTATTTCTCGACGACGACCAGGAGGCGGGACAGGGCCGAGCTCAAGCCGTCTTGGGCCTCCTGGAATTTGGCGAAGGCGTCCGGGTTGTTGACGATGGACTGGTCCACCTGGATTTGGCCGACCTTGGCCCGGGCCTCGGTCACGGCCGTGAAGGTGTCCTTCTCGAAGGCCGCCGCGCCCTTGACGGTCTCGACCAGGTTGGGAATGAGGTCGGCCCGCCGCTGGTAGGCGTTTTCGACCTGAGCCCATTGGGATTGGACGCTCTGGTCGAGCTTCACCAGCGAATTATAGGTGCCGGAGACGGCGAGGCCGACGATGATGATGCCGATGACGAGGACGCCCAGGCAGCCGATGAGGGTTTTGCTTTTTGCCATGGTCCGTGTTTCCTTTCCTCCTGTACGTCGCGAACCGGATTCGGGTTCATTGTATCGGGAAGAGCGCTCGAATACAAGGCGGACCTGGAGCCCTGCGGCGCAGGAGGTGGGACGCGGGCCCGGGTTGAGTCTTCCATCCGAAGACGGACAGACCGAGGACGTCCGCCGCGGCTTTCATGTACAATAAGAACATGCATCGGCCTCGACGGCCGCGTTCGTCATCCCTCGCGGAGGATCGTCCATGAAGAATCGGGTTGCGCTCGTTTTTCTCGCGTGCCTCCTCTTCGCTGCGGCGGCGTCCGGGACGGCCGCACGCCCTCAAGCCCCCTCCGCCGGTCTCGAGCGGATTTCGCTCGACGGCGCCTGGGAATTCAAGAACGTCAAGGAGTCCGTCTGGCGGCCGGCCGTCGTCCCCGGCTGCGTCCATACCGACCTACTGGCGGCGGGGCTCATCCCGGACCCCTTCGTCGGAGACAACGAGCTCAGGGTCCAGTGGGTCGACAAGGAGGATTGGGAATACCGGAAAGCCTTCGACGCCCCGCCCGCCCTTCTCGCCCGGGAGAGGGTTGAGCTGGTCGCCGAGGGTCTGGACACCTACGCCCGTCTCTTCCTCAACGGGCGGTCGCTGGCCGAGACGAACAATCAGTTCCGGACCTGGCGCTTCGACGTCAAGCCGTTCCTCGTCGCCGCTTCGAACGAGCTCCGGATCGTCTTCGACTCGTCTGTCCGGCGCGAAAACGAGCTCAAGGCGCGCCTCCCCTACCGGCTGCCCGGCGAGGCCCCCCACTCGCGGAAATCGCCCTACCACTTCGGCTGGGACTGGGGCCCGCGCCTGACGACGAGCGGCGTCTGGCGGCCGATCCGGCTCGAGGCCTGGGACCGGGCGCGGATCGAGGACATCCAGATTCTCCAGGAGCCCGAGCCGAAGGGCGCCGTCGGTTTGCGCGTCCGTGTCCAGGTTCAGTCCGAGGACGCCCAGGACCTAAGCCTGAATGTCGCCGTTTTCGGACCGCGGAATGCCAAGCTGGAACGGAGGCTCGCGGTCCGGGCCGCTCGAGACAGCGCCCGGCACGAAGTCAGGCTGACGATCAAAACACCCGACCGCTGGTGGCCGAACGGGCTGGGAGGGCAGCCGCTCTACACGGTCGAGGCCGCCCTCGTCCGGGGCGGCGAACGGCTCGACGCCGCCTCGCGCCGGATCGGGATCCGGACCGTGACCCTCGAGCAGAAGCCGGACGAATGGGGCAAGAGCTTTTACTTCGCCGTCAACGGCGTCCCCGTATTCGCCAAGGGAGGGAATTGGATCCCGGCTGACAGCTTCGCCGATCGCGTGACGCCGGAGAAGTACCGCGCCCTGCTCGAATCCTGCCGCGACGCCAACATGAACATGATCCGGGTCTGGGGCGGGGGATATTACGAGCGGCCCGAGTTCTACGACCTGTGCGACGAGCTGGGCCTCCTCGTCTGGCAGGATTTCATGTTCGCCTGCGCCCTCTATCCCGGGGACGCGGCCTTCCTGGACAACGTCCGGCTCGAGGCCGAGGACGTCGTCCGGGAGCTCCGCCATCATCCGTCGCTCGCGCTCTGGTGCGGGAACAACGAGTGCGAGGAGGGCTGGTTCCACTGGGGCTGGAAGGAGACGCTGCCGGCCTCGGTTTTCGAGGATTATCTCAAGATCTTCGACGGGATTCTGCCCGAGGCCGTCGCCGCGCTCGACCCGGGGCGTCCCTACTGGCCCAGCTCGCCGCACTCGACCCAAACGGGCGATCCCCGCTCGGAGCGCTCGGGCGACATGCACGTCTGGACGGTCTGGCACGGCATGGAGCCCTTCGTCGAGTACACCGGGAAAGGCCACCGCTTCATGAGCGAGTTCGGCTTCCAGTCATTCCCGCTCCTCGAGACCGTCAAAACCTACGCCCGGCCCGAGGACTGGAACCTGACTTCGCCGGTCATGGAACTCCACCAGAAGCATCCCCGCGGGAACAAGCTCATTCTCTACTACATGCTCGACCACTACCGGCTGCCCAAGGACTTCTCCTCCCTCCTCTGGCTCAGCCAGGTCCTCCAGGCCGAGGGGATGAAGACGGCCGTCGAGCACTGGCGGAGCGTCATGCCCCGGACCATGGGCGCCCTCTACTGGCAGCTCGACGATTGCTGGCCGGTCGCCTCCTGGTCGGGAATGGATTATTACGGCCGCTGGAAGGCCCTCCAATTTTACGCCAAGAGGTTCTTCGCGCCGCTCATCGCCGTGCCCCGCCTCGCCGGCGACCGGCTCGAGGTTCGCGTCGTTTCCGACCTGGGAGCCGAAGCGGAAGCCGACCTGGTCTGGCAGGCGGGGACCTATGACGGAAAGATCCTGGCCTCGGGGAGGGAACCCGTCCGCGCCAAGCCGCGAACGACCGCCTTCGTCTGGTCGCGGCCGGCCGCGGAGCTCAAAGGCGGCCTCGCCGACGCGGAGGTCCATTTCGCCTGCCGGCTCGTCCGGGGGGGAACGGTCCTCCACGCCAACACGCTCCACTTCTCGGAGCTCAAGCAGGTCCGGCTCCCGAAGCCGGAAATCCGGGTCGAGATCCGGCCCGAGGACGGACAATTCCTGATCCGGCTCGAGAGCAAGGCGTTCGCCAAGAACGTGCATCTCGCGGCGGACGGCGTCCCGGGCGCGTTCTCGGACAACTTCTTCGACCTCGCGCCGGGATGGCCGACGGAGGTCGTCTTCCGGCCGGAGGCGAAGACGGACGGGAAGGTCTTTCAGGACGCGATGAAAATCAGGAGTTTACGCGACAGCTACGACTGACGCCGGAGCCGTCCGGCGCCGGCTCGCCCGGGACGTCCGCGCCGCTACTTGGCGGCGGGTTTCTTCTTGTCTTTCTTGCGGGATCTCTTCTTGAACTCCGCTCCGACGAGCTCGAGCAGGGCCATGGGGGCGCCGTCGCCCTGGCGGGGCTCGAGCTTGACGATCCGCGTGTAGCCGCCCGGCCGCTCGGCGAAACGGGGGCCGATCTCGGCGAAAAGCTTGGTGACGGCCGACTCCTTGTAGACGAAGGCTAAGGCCCTGCGCCGGGAGGCCAGCGTGTTGGCCTTGGCCAGGCTGATCATCTTCTCGGCCAGGGGGCGCGCCTCCTTGGCCTTGGGCAGGGTCGTCCGGATCCGTTCCTTCTCGATGAGCGAGGTGACGAGGTTCCGAAGCAAGGCCATCCGGTGCTCGGTCGTCCGCCGCAGCATCCTATGAGCGACTGCGTGCCTCATGAGGGTTTACTCCTTGTCTTCTCTGTCTCGCCCGGTCTCGCCCCTGACGCGATCGAGGACGCGGGGGCTCAAGTCGAGGTTCAGCCCCAGGCCCAGGTTGGCCAGGGTTTCTTTGATTTCGGCCAGCGACTTCCGGCCGAAGTTCTTGGTCTTGAGGAGGTCGTCCTCGGTCTTCTGGACGAGCTCGTAGATCTTCTCGATCCCGGCCGACTTCAGACAGTTGTTGGAGCGGACCGAGAGCTCGAGGTGCTCGATCGACTTGGCCAGCAGGTCGGTCTGGTCCAGGTAGGGGATCTCCTTCTTCTGCGCCGACGGCTCCCGCTCGAGGGGCTCGTCGACGACGTTGAGAAAGATCCCGAGATGGGCCCGGATGATCTTGGCCGCCTGGGACAGGGCGTCGCTGGGATGGACGGCGCCCGTCGTCCAGATCTCGAGGGTCAGCTTCTCGTAGTCGATGCGCTTGCCGACCCGGGCCGGCTCGACCCGGTAGTTGACCTTGAGGATCGGCGAATGGGAGGAGTCGAGCGGAATGTAGTCGACGCCCATCTCCTCGTCGAGGTTCTGGTCGGCCGTCACGTAGCCGCGGCCGTTCTTGACGACCATCTCGATGTCCAGGCTGCCGTCCTCGTCGAGGGAGGCGAGCGGGATGTCGGGGTTGAGAATCTCGATGTCCCCGTCGTGGTTGATGTCGGCCGCCGTCGCCTTGGCCGGACCTTCCTTCTTGAGCGTCATCTTCCGCGGGCCGTCGCCCTTGAGCTTGAGCGGGATGCTCTTGATGTTGAGGAGGATGTCGGTGACGTCCTCGACGACGCCGGGCACGGTCGAGAATTCGTGGAGGACGCCCTCGATCCGGACGGCGGTGACGGCCGCGCCCGTGATCGACGACAGGAGGACCCGGCGCAGGGCGTTGCCGATCGTGACCCCGTAGCCCCTCTCGAACGGCTGGGCCGTGAACAGCCCGTACTTGTCGGTCAGGGAGTCGAAATCGCAGTCCAGAAACCTCGGCCGCTGAAAGCCTTGATCCGTCATCGCTCCTCCTTTGGCGGTCCTGTCAAGCCCGGACAACCGGGACGATCACTTCGAGTAGAGCTCCACGACAAGGTGCTCCTCGACGGGGAGGGTCACGTCGGCGCGGGTCGGCAGGGCCTTGATCCGGCCCTGGAAGCCCGCCCGGTCGACCTCGATCCAGCCCGGGACCGCCTTGGTCTGGGTGGATTCGACGAGCTCCTTGGTCCCGGCCGTCTGGGCGGTCCGGGGCCGGAAGCGGACGACGTCGCCGGCGTCGACTTCGTAGGACGGGATGTTGACCTTGCGGTCGTTGACCAGGAAATGGCCGTGGCCGATGAGCTGGCGGGCGTGAACCCGGGATCGGGCGTAGCCCATCAGGTAGACGACGTTGTCGAGCCGTCGCTCGAGCATCGCCAGGAGGTTCTCGCCGGTGACGCCCTTGCGCCGCTCGGCCCGCTCGAAGAAGAGCCGGAACTGCTTCTCGGACATCCCGTAGTACCTTTTCAGCTTCTGCTTCTCGCGGAGCTGGATGGCGTAGCCGAGAATCCGCCTCCGCATTTTGCCGTGCTCGCCCGGCGCGTAGGCCCGGCGCTCGACCGGGCACTTACCGGACAGGCATTTGTCTCCCTTAAGGAACAGCTTGGTCTTCTCGACCCGGCACTGACGGCAAACCTGTTCTCGTTTACTGGGCATCGCGCACTCCTTGGCGGCTCATGGCCTAGACCCGGCGCCGCCGCCGGGTGCGGCAGCCGTTGTGGGGGATGGGGGTGACGTCCCGGATGGACTTGATCTCGAGGCCGGAGGTTTGCAGGGATCTGATGGCCGACTCGCGGCCCGCGCCGGGCCCCGTGATCCGGACGTCGACGTAGCGGACTCCCGACTCCCGAGCCCGCTGGGCGGCGTCCTTGGCCGCGAGCTGGGCGGCGAACGGCGTCCCCTTGCGGGCGCCCTTGAAGCCCGAGGTGCCGGCGCTCGTCCAGCAGACCGTATTGCCGTGATGGTCGGTGATGGTGATGATCGTGTTATTGAAAGTCGACTGGACGTGGGCCAGGCCGTAGCCGATTTCCTTGCGGACTTTCTTCTTCTTGGCCTTGGTCTTGGATGGGGTTGCCATGGGGGGACTCCTTCCGGCGTCGGCCTCAGGCCGACCTGTCCTTGATCTTCTTAATCGTGTGGCCGCGCGGCCCTTTGCGGGTCCGGGCGTTCGTCTTGGTCCGCTGGCCGCGGACGGGCAGCTTCCGCTTATGACGCTGGCCCCGGTAGCAACCGATCTCGATCAGCCGCTTGATGTTCAGGGCGACGTCCTTGCGGAGGTCGCCCTCGATCTTCTCCCGCTTCTCGATGATCTGGCGGATTCGGTTGACCTCGTCCTCGGTCAGGTCCTTGACCTTCTTGTTCGCGTCGATCTTGGCCTCGGCCAGGATCCGGCTGGACTTGCTCCGCCCGATCCCGAAGATGTAGGTCAGACCGACCTCGACCCGCTTCTCGTCGGGAAGGGTGATGCCTGCGATGCGTGCCATGATGACCTCGCTTAGCCTTGCTTTTGCTTATGCCGGGGGTTCGTGCAGATGACGCGGACGCTCCCCTTCCTGCGGATGATCTTGCAGTTCCGGCAGATTTTCTTGACGGAAGCTCTGACTTTCATGCGCGTATCCTCTACTTGTAGCGATAGGTGATCCGCCCCTTGGTCAGGTCGTATCGGGAGAGCTCGATCAGAACCCGGTCGCCGGGCAGGATCCGGATGAAGTTCTTCCGCATCCGGCCCGAGATGTGGGCCAGGACCCGGTGCTTGTTCGCCAGCTCGACGCGAAACATGGCGTTGGGCAGGTTCTCGAGGACCGTGCCTTCCGCCTCGAACACGTCATCCTTGGGCATTCCGGTTCTCCTTGGCCATCCACATCCCGGACGGCCCCGGGGGCGCGGTCCGGCTCAGGATCTCGGGGCCGGAGGCCGTCAGCGCGATCGTGTGCTCGAAATGGGCGGACAGGCTCCGGTCGGCGGTGACCGCCGTCCAACCGTCGTCGAGGATCTCGACTTCCCAGCCGCCGGCGGCGATCATCGGCTCGACGGCCAGGATCAGGCCGGGCCGCAGGCGCGGGCCGCGGCCGGACGCCCCGAAGTTGGGGATCTGCGGATCCTCGTGGAGGGCGCGACCCACGCCGTGCCCGACGAACTGGCGGATGACCGAGAAGCCCTCGGCCTCGACCGTCGCCTGGACGGCATGAGACAGGTCCGAGAGCCGGGCGCCGTCGCGGACCTCCGCGAAGCCCTTGGCGAAGGCCCGCTCGGCCGTCTCGACCAGGCGGCGGGCCAGCGGGGAGACGTCGCCGACCGCGAACGTCCGGGCGGCGTCCCCGTAGAAGCCGTCCAGGACGACTCCGAAGTCGACCCCGACGATGTCGCCCTCGCGCAGGGCCCGGTTCGAGGGGATGCCGTGGATGATCTCCTCGTTGACCGAGACGCACAGGGTGGCCGGATAGCCCCGGTAGCCCTTGAAGGCGGGGACCGCCCCCAGCTCGCGGGTGCGGGCCTCGGCGTAGGCGTCGAGCTCCCGGGTCCGGAGGCCGGGTTTGATCATCCCCGCCAGCTCGTCCAGGATGCGGGCCACGACCTGGTTGCTGCGCCGGGCGGCGGCGATCTCGTCGTCGTTGTAGATGATCATAGCCTCACTGTCGGGTCGCGCGGGACGCCAGGGCGGCCTTGACGACGGCCGCGATGCGGTGGTAGACATCCTCGACGCCGCCGCTGCCGTCCACGAGGCGGTGCGTCTTCTTGCCCGCGTAGTAATCGCGCAGGGGACGGGTCTGATCCTGGTAGATGCGCAGACGCTCGCGGACGACCTCGGGCGTGTCGTCCTCGCGCTGGGCGAGCGGCGTCTTACAAGCCGGGCAGAGGTTGCTCGGAATCTCGCCCGGCCGCGACTGGGTCGTGACCGCCTCGCAACGGGGGCAGACCCAGCGCCGGGACAGCCGCTCCAGCAGGACCTCGTCGGGCAGGGCGATCTCGAGGACGATCTCGGACCGTTCGCCGTCCATCCGCTCGATGTCCCGGGCCTGGGCCAGCGTCCGGGGATAGCCGTCGAGAACGTAGCCGGCGTCGCATTCGGGCCGCCGGACGCGCTCCTCGACCAGCGCGGCGACGAGGGCGTCCTCGACGAGCTCGCCCCGGGCCATCCGGTCCTTGACCTTGAGGCCGAGCGGCGTCGCTGCCTGGACGGCGGCGCGCAGGATGTCGCCGGTCGAGATCTTGGGGAGCCCGAGCCGCCGTTCGAGGAGGACCGCCTGGGTCCCCTTGCCGCTCCCGGGCGCCCCGAGCAGGATGACCCTCATCCCCGTCTCCCCCGGATCCGGCCCCGCCGCATGAACCCGTCGTAATGGCGCATGACGAGCTGCGCTTCGAGCTGCTGGAGCGTATCCATGGCGACGCCGACGACGATCAGGATCGAGGTGCCGCCGAAGTAGAAGTCGACGTTCAGCCCCTCGGTGAACCACTTGGGCAGGTTGGCGTCGAGGAAGGCCCCGACCAGGGGCAGCGTCCCGATCTTGAACCCGGTCATCATGAACTCGGGCAGGATGGCGATGGCCGCCAGGTAAACGGCCCCGACCAGCGTGATCCGGGACAGGACCGAGTCGATGTAGTCCGAGGTGTTCTGGCCGGGCCGGATGCCCGGGATGAACCCGCCGTACTTGCGGAGG
>JAFGBC010000369.1 GCA_016933355.1 Candidatus Aminicenantota bacterium | reverse complement strand
GGTAGATCAGGGCCCCCACCTTCCAGCCGGCCGCCAGCAGGGCGTCGATGAGATGCCCTCCGATGAACCCCGAGCCGCCGGTGACGAAGGCCCGCATGGTCATCCTCGGCGCCGCCGGCTCACGGCCGTCTCCAGACAGAGCCGGATCCTTTCCGTGTAGCGTTCGCGGGTATACTCGCGGTCGGCCATGTCTTTCGCGGCGCGGGCGCGGCGGGCCGCCTCGGGATCGCTCAGGGCGAACGAGATCCCGCGCGCCATCTCCCCGGGCTCGGGCTCGACCAGCACGGCGATCGCCTCGTCGAGCATCTGGGTGTGGGTCCAGAGGTTGGTCGCGACCAGGGGTTTTCCCGACTTGAGGAACGAGTAGATCTTGAGCGGCGTGTTCGTGCCGGCCAGCCGCGGCGAGACGAGAACGTCGGCGAGCGCGAGGAAAAGGGCGACTCGGGCCGGCGGCACCTTGTCGACGAAGACGACCTTGCCGGAGATCCCCAACCCGGCCGCCTTGCGCTTCATGGCCTCGAGGTCGGCGCCCGTCCCGCCCAGAAGGACGAAGACGGCTTTGTCCTCGACCCGGGCGGCGGCTTCGAGCAGGAGCCCGATCCCCTGGTAATGCTGGAAGTTGCCCGCGTAGAGGACGATTTTCTCGCCGCCGGGCGCGTACGCTTTTCGCAGGCGGTCGACCTCATCCGGCGTCACGGGGTTGCTCGGAAACTCGAGGACGTTCTCGATGAGGTGGGCTTTGTCGCCGTGGCCGTCGCGCGTCACCTTGTCCAGGAGGTCGCGGCAGATGACGATGACGGCCCGAGACCGCTTGAGATAGAAATCCTCCATGGCGACGAACAGCCCGCGCAGGAGCGTCGACCGGGAGAAATCGAAATTGGCGAGCTGCTGTGGCAGGCTCGAGTGCATGTCGTAGACGTGGGGGACCCGTGCGAGCCGGCCCAGGATCGCGCCGAAGAGCGCCGCCTCCTCGTGGGTGAACAGGATGTCGTAGCGGCGGACGGCGACGCGCCAGGCCGCGCGCAGGAAGAGGAGCGCGTCGAGCGGGAGCTTGGCCGTGCTGGGGCCGATCTTGATCGATTTCAGGCCCAGGACGTTGGGAACGCGGAAGACCCGGAGGTTGGGGAGAGGCGCGTCCGTCCCCAGCGGGTAGGTGACGAGGTCGACCTGGTGGCCCAGGTCGGCCAGGGCCCGGACCCGGAAGTAGACGCTGATCGGCGTTCCCCGAGGCTGAAAGAAGGGCTCGGGCGCCAGCATCAGGATTCTCATGCCGGGTTCAGGCGCGCGCGTCGCCGGGAGGGTCTTGGGGCTCGTCGCCGAGGACCTCGCGGACGAAATAAGTCGGCTGGTGGGCCGCTTCATGGTAGGCGCGGACCATGATCTCGGCCAGCAGGCCGAGGGTGATGAACTGGATCCCGATCACGATGAGGAGAACGGCCAGGAGGAGAAGGGGACGGCCGCCGATCGCGACTCGGAGGATGAGCCGCTCGTAGGCCAGCCAGGCCGAGATGACCGTCCCGGCCAGGAGGGAGACGATCCCGAAGAGGCCGAAGATCTGGAGGGGCCGGGTCGAGTAGCTCAGCAGAAACTTGACGGTCAGGAGGTCGAGGACGACCCGGACCGTCCGGGAGATCGTGTACTTGGATTTTCCGTGACGGCGCGGCCGGTGGTTGACCTTGACCTCGGAGACGGCGACCCCCATCTTGCTGGCGAGGGCCGGGATGAAGCGGTGAAGCTCGCCGTAGAGACGGATGTTCTTGATGACGTCGCGCCGGAAGGCCTTGAGCGTGCAGCCGTAATCGTGGAGCTTGACCCCGGTGATCCGGGAGATGAGCCAGTTGGCCAGGATCGAGGGGAGCCGCCGCGTGATGAAGCGGTCCTTCCGCTTCTGGCGCCAGCCGCTGACGATGTCGTAGCCCTCGTCGAGCTTGGCCAGGAGGGAGGGGAAGTCGGACGGGTCGTTTTGGAGGTCGGCGTCCAGGGTCAGGATGATCTCCCCGCGCGCCCGGTCGAAGCCGGCGGCGAGGGCGGCCGTCTGGCCGAAGTTTTTGCGGAAGCGGACGACGCGAATGAGGGGATTCGCCGCGCATAGGCCCTTGAGGACCTCGAAGGTCCCGTCCGTGCTGCCGTCGTCGATGAAGATGATCTCGTAGGTCCGGCTCAGGCGGACGCAAGTCTCCCGGATCTGGCGCTCCAGCTCGGGAAGGCTCTCCGCCTCGTTCAGGACGGGGACGATGACGGACAGGCCGGTCTTGGCGGGGGCGGCGGCGATCATCGGCGACACTATAGCACAAAGGCGGGAGGGGGTTCAAACGGGAGGGCGAAGCAGACGGGGGGTGCTGGATATCGCCCTCAGCCCCCGGTCCCCCGGGAACCAGTCCCGTCGGTTCCCCCGTCGCAAAGCCGACGGGTCCCCCTCCGCTACGGGGGCTTTGAGGACGATATCCACCACCACCCCTTCGCAAACACTTCGTTTCCTCAGAATCCCTCAATACCGCTCGACCCTCTGACGGCCTTCTTCGTCGACCATCCCTCCCCCCTCTCCACGGGGCTTTCATTGAGCATCACTCTCGGGAGCCGCGAACAAGCGGAGCCGCGCCCCGCCGCCCGTACCGAGCTTTT
>JAFGBC010000159.1 GCA_016933355.1 Candidatus Aminicenantota bacterium | reverse complement strand
GGAACTGACGCCGAAGCAGGAGCGCGTCCTGCGCGCCTTCGGAGACTTCGTTTTGGAGCGGGGGCACGCCCCGACCGTGCGCGAGCTCGGAGGGCGCCTGGGCATCGCCAGCCCCTCGGCCGTCTTCAAGCACCTGACCAGCCTGGAGCGAAAGGGGCGGCTGAGGCGGGAGCGGGGAGAGCTCCGCCTGCCGGGCGCGCCAGCCCTTCCCGAGAGCATGGTCCGCGTCCCGCTGGCCGGGCAGGTGGCGGCCGGCTCGCCGCGCGAGGCCTTCGACCTCTCGGGCGAGGCCATGGACGTTCCGGCCTGGATGGTCGGCCGGCGGCGGGGGAACATCTTCTGCATCCGGGTCGACGGCAAGAGCATGATCGACGCCTACATCGACCACGGCGACCACGTCCTGCTCGAGCGGACGAACGCGGCCGGCTCGGGCGAGATGGTCGTCGCCCAGCTCGAGGACGGCTCGGTCACCCTCAAGCGGTTGCGCCGGGAGGCGGACCGGACCTTCCTCGTCCCCGAGAACCCGGCCTTCCAGCCGATCGAGGTCAAGGAGGCCCGCATCCTGGGCCGGGTCGTCGGCCTCCTGCGAAAGTATTAGAACGTCTCGGCCGCCATGGGAACGCCGCGCCGCTCCGCTCCTTGTCCCGCGGGCGAGTCCGCCCCGGGCAAGATTCCAGAGGACGCGCGGCCTTCCCGGCTGCGGCTTCCGCCGCGGCGCGCCATCGTCCACGTCGACATCGACGCCTTTTTCGCGTCGGTCGAGGTCCTGCTCGACCCGACGCTCAAGGGCAAGCCCGTCATCGTCGGCGGCCTGCCCCACGAGCGCGGCGTCGCCTCGACCTGCTCCTACGAGGCCCGCACGTACGGCGTCCGGTCCGGGATGCCGCTCCGGCGCTGTCGTCAGCTCTGTCCCGGCGGCGTTTTCGTCCGCGGCAACCACCGCGTCTATCAGGCCTTCTCGGAGAAGTTCTTCCGCATCCTGCGCGACTACACGCCCGACGTCGAGGAGGCCTCGCTCGACGAGGCCTACCTCGACCTGACCCGCTGCCGCCGGCTCTATCCGTCCCTGGGCGCGGCCGTCCGCGACATGAAGGTCCGGGTCGAGCGCGAGACGGGGCTCACGGTCTCGGTCGGCGCGGCTTCGAACAAAGTCCTGGCCAAGCTCGCCACCCGGAAGGCCAAGCCGGGCGGCCTGTTCGAGCTCGCGCCGGGCGCCGAGGAGGAGTTTCTGCGCGGCCTCCCGATCGACGCCCTGCCCGGGATCGGCCCCAAGGCCCAAGTCGTCCTCCGCCTTCTCAACCTGCGGACGATCGGCGACCTGTGGGGCCTGTCGCGGGCGACGCTCCATTCCCTGTTCGGCGCGGGCGGGGACGAGATCTACCTCCAGTCGCGGGGCGTCGACGGCCGCGCCCTGGCCGCCGCCGGCGTCCCCAAGAGCGTCTCGCGCGAGACGACCTTCCTCGAGGACCTTTGGGACGAGCGGCTCCTGCTCGCCCACCTCGCCTACCTCTGCGACCGGCTGACGCTGGCCCTGCGGCGGGAAGGCTTGTACGCGCACGTCATCGAGGTCAAGGCCCGCTACGCGGACTTCCGGACCGAGGCCCGGCGCCGCCTCGTCCTGTCTCCGCTCCGCGAGACGGGGCGGATCTTCCCGATCGTCCGCGACCTCTTCCGCGAGCTGTGGTCGGGGTCGCGCCTCGCCCTGCGCCTCGTCGGCGTCAAGGCCGCGGACCTGGCGCGCAGCCGTCCGCTCTCCCTGTTCGAGCCGTCCGCCGAGCGCGAGGAGCGGCTGGGCCGCGCCTTGGACGAGGTCCGGGCCAAGTATGGGTTCGGATCGGTCCTGACGGTCCGGGAGCGGATGTTGGGCGTCCTGTACGGCTTCGAGGCGGACCGCGGTTTCGTCCTGAAGACGGCCTCGCTCACGAAATAGGGCCGGCCGTGTTCGTCCCGCTTCGCGTCCAATCCTCTTTCAGCAAGGGGACGGGGAGCGTCCTGGTCGAGGAAGCGGCCGCCTGGGCGGCGGGCCGGAGGATGCCGGCGGCGGCGTTGGCCGACGTCGGGACGCTCGCGGGCTGGAGCCGCTGGAAGAAGGCCGCCCGGGCGCGCGGCGTCCGGCCTCTGTTCGGCTGCGAGGTCGAAACGGCGGGCGGCCGGCTCCTCCTCCTCGTCAAGACGGCCGCCGGATACGGCAACCTCGTCGAGACCCTCAACCGCCGCGCGGCGGTGAGCGGTCGGGGACTGGTCACCGTCGTCCTTCCCGACCCGAAAGGCGCCGCCCCGGACGCCGCGTCCGTCCCCGCCGACGGCGGCGCGGACGGCGACCCGGACGACCTCTACGTCGGCGCCGGCTTCGGGAATTTCCGGACGGCCCTCGAATGGAGCCGGAGGAGCGGCCGGCCGCTCGTCTGGGCCAACCCCGTCAAGTACATCGCGAGCGCCGAGCGGCTCATCCTCCTTCACGCCATCGACAAGAAGCGGCCCTATCCGTCCGAGCGGGAGCGGCTCAAGTCCGTCGTCCGGCTCTACGGACCCGACCAGGAGACGCAGGCCGTCCGAAGGCTCGGGGCCGAGGCGGCCGGCGCCCTGCGCCGGACCCTCGAGGTCGCCGAGAAGTGCCGGTTCGCCTTCGAGGACGTCGTCCCGCCCCTCCCGGCCGACCTGTTCCCGCGCAGCCTGCGGGAGACGGTCGCCGAGCGGCTCGCGGCCGGCAAGACGCTCTCCTGGCGGGAGCGGGAGCGAGCCAGCCGCGAGCTGGCCGCCGTCGAGGCTTCGGGCTTCGCGCCCTACATCCTGGTCGTCCACGACGTCGTCGAGTTCGCCCGGCGCCGCGGCATCCTCCACAACCTGCGCGGGTCGGGCGCGTCGTCGTTCCTGGCCTTCCTGCTCGGCATCTCCCCCGTCAACCCGCTCGCGTTCGACTTGTATTTCGAGCGCTTCCTGAACAAGGGCCGGCCCGAGCCGCCCGACATCGACCTCGACTTCGACTCGCGCCGCCGCGACGAGGTCCTGGCCTACGTCCTCGAGCGCTACGGCCGCGGGAAGACGGGCGCCGCCTACGTTTCGAGCGTCAGGAGCTTCGGCGCCCGCTCCGCCCTCTACGAAACGGCCCGCGCCCTGGGTGTCGCGCCCGAGGAGGCCCGCAGCCTGGCCAAGCGGGCTCCGGTCTTCGCCGAGCCGGCCTCCCTGCTCCGCGCCTCGCCCGCCCCCGGCTTCCTCGAGGTCTGGCGGCTCGCGGCCGAGCTCGACGGCGCCTACGCCGAAAGCTCGCTCCACGTGGGCGGGGTCATCCTGACGCCGGCGCCGGTCGAGCGCTACCTCCCGCTGGCCGATTCGGCCAAGGGCCTCCTCATGTGCCACTTCGACAAGAACGCCGTCGAAGACCTGAAGCTCATCAAGCTCGACCTTCTCTCGGTCCGCGGCCTGGCCGCCGTCTCGGCGACGAAGGAGAGGCTCCGCCTCCGGAGCCTTCCCGAGGACGACGCCCGGACCTGGGGCCTCATCGGGCAGGCCCGGACGATCGGCTGCTTCCAGGTCGAAAGCCCGGCCATGATGAGCCTCCTGCGCCGGATGCGGCCGCGGGGCGTGGCCGATCTGACCCAGGCCTTGGCCCTGATCCGGCCCGGCCCGACCGAGAGCGGGATGAAGGAGGCCCTTCTGCGGAAGCGCGAAGGACGGGGAGGGGCGCGCGACCCGCTCCTGGCCCGGATCTTGCCCGAGACGGACGGCCTTCTCCTCTACGAGGAGCAGGTCATGCAGGTCGCGGAGCGCGTCGCCGGCTTTCCGGCCGAGACCGGCGACCTCCTCCGCCGCGGGCTCAAGCGGAAGGGCGGCGACCCGGAGCTCCGCGCCCGGTTCGTCCGAGAGGCGCGGGAGCGCGGCTATGCCGGGGCCGAGGTCGAGCGGCTCTGGACCGTCATGGAGCGTTTTTCCTCGTACGCGTTCAACAAGGCCCATAGCGCGTCCTACGCGCACATGGCCTACCAGGCCGCCTACCTCAAGACCCACCATCCCGTCCCGTATCTCGCCGCCGTCCTCAACGCCGGCGGCGGCTATTACGGCCTTGAGGAGTATGTCGAGGAGGCGAAGCGGCTGGGCATCCGCAT
>JAFGBC010000158.1 GCA_016933355.1 Candidatus Aminicenantota bacterium | reverse complement strand
GGATCTCCCGTTCCGGAACGAGCAACCGGCCGGCGCCCCTCCCGTCCGCCCGCTTCAGGAATTCCGAGCTCAGGAGGTCGGCGACGGACCTCTCCCGTTCCTCCTCGAGGCCCGGACGGCCGGCCGCCGCCCGGTTCGGCCCGAGAGCCGCTATCACATCGGCGACCTTGTCGCTCAGCGCCAGCGGGACCTCGATCCCCTGCCGGCGGAACTTATACCAGATCTTCTCGGCGACGTCGGTCGTGATCGAGAATTTGCGGGCGTAGTGCTCGACCCAGAACTTGAGCTGATACGATACGCCCTTCTCGTCGTAGCTCAGGATGTAAGCCAGCGGCTTGGGCTCGGCCAGGACGCCCGCGACCTCGCCGGCGGCCGCCAGCAGGGCGTTCCGGACCCGGGCCGCCGGCGCCCGGAAGCTGACCTTTAGAAAAAGGCTCAGGGCGGTCTTGGCGTCGGGCTGGGCGAAATTGACGATGGTCGCCCCGGCGGCCGCGGTGTTGGGCAGGACGACGACGTTGGACTGCCGGTCGAGCAGGCGCGTTTCGCGCCAGTTGGTGTCGACGACGACGCCTTCGTGGTCGCCGACCCTGATCCAGTCGCCCCGCGCGAACGACCGGGTGAACTGGAGCGAAAGCCCGGCCATGATGTTGCCCAGGACGCCCTGGAAAGCGAGGCCGAGGATCATGGTCAGGATGGCCGACGTCGCCAGGAAAGGCGTCAGGTTGACCTTCAGAGCGCCCCGCAGCACGGTGAAGAAGACCGCGAGGTACAGGACGGCCAGGATGAAGCCGCGCAGGATCCCCGGCAACGGATAGCTCCGGTTCCCGCGCCTGAACCAGAGCAGGACGGCGGCGTCGAAGATATCGATGAGAAGGACGGCCCCGAAGAACAGGAGACCGGCCCGGACGATCGCGTCATAGGACCCTCCGGCGCGGACGAGGCCGCCCAGCGGGGACGAACCGAGGGCCAGGATCGCGGCCAGGAAGGACGCCGGCCAGACCAGCCGGCCGAAAAACGAGCGCCCCGCGCCCGGGGGCTTCCCGCGAGCCCCACCCGCGCACAGCTTGCGGAGGCCGACCGCGAGCAGCCCGCCGGCCAGGACCCCCGCCGCCAGAAGGAGCGCCTCGATGATCCAAACCCGGGACGGCATCAGATGGTCCTCTTCCAGCCCGCGCGGGCGGCGTCAACCATGGGGAAAGAATCTTTAGCCGCAACCAGCAGAGCGTCGATCCGGGCGTCGGAATGATCGGGATTGTGATGGGAGAGGACGAGGCGCTTCGCGCCCGCCTCGTGCGCGAGCGCGACGCCCGCCCTCCAGTGGCTGTGGCCCCAGCCCTTCTTTCCGATGGCGTACTCCTCGGGAGCGTAGGTCGCGTCGTAGACGAGGAAGTCCGCCTCCCGGCAGAAATCCCGCAGTTGGCGGTCGATGCCGTACTCGGGATGCTCGGTGTCGGTCGCGAATACGACCTTCCACAGCCCGTCCTCGATCCGGTAGGCGACGCTGCCCTGGGGATGACGGAGCGGGCAGGCCGAGACCTGGAATCCGGCCACCGGGAGCGGGTCGCCGTGAATCTGCTTGAAGACCTTGGCGGCCGGCATCTTGGTCAGGGGGATCGGGAAATAGCGGCCGGACATGAGGCCCCCCAGATAATATTTGGTCTCGACGACGGGAACCGGGGCATAGATGAACAGCTCGACGTCCCTCACCAGCAGCGGGGAGAAGAAGGGAAACCCCATGATGTGGTCGAGGTGGAAATGGGTCAGCAGAAGGTGGACGCGGATCGGCCCCTTCCGGTCGCGGATCAGACTCAGGCCCAACGCGCGGATGCCGGTCCCGGCATCGATGATCAGGATCTCGTCCTCGGTCTTCCGCATCGAGGCGCATGACGTGGCGCCCCCGTAGCGGACGGTCTCCGGCGACGACACCGGGGCCGTCCCCCTCGCTCCCCAGAATTCGATTTCCATCCCGAGTTCCTTTCCGGTCCAAGCTACTTTATTTTAAGCTCATAGACGCCGTCCCAGTCAACAGGCGGCGGGTCGGCCCTGAGCCCCGTCGTCCGCCGGGCATAGACGCCGGCGACCGGGTCCCCGGCTTCGGCCAGGGCGGCGAACAAGGCCGCCGCGCCGTCCCAGTCCCGGTTCCGATAGGCTTCGAGGGCGGCCTGGTAAGAAGCCTCCCTCGCGATCTCCTCCCCGCTCCGGCCGCCCCGCTCGCCGAGCAGCTCGTAGACGCGGACGGGCCGGGCTTTGCCCACGACGCGGATGAGGTCCACCTCGCGCGCATCCAGCTCGTCGCGGACAAGGCGGCGGGTCTCTTCTCCGACCAAGAGGCCGACGCCGTATTGCTTGCAGGCCCCTTCCAGCCGTGAGGCGAGGTTGACGGTGTCGCCCATGGCCGTGTAGTCGAAACGCCGGCCCGAGCCCATGTTGCCGACGACCGCGGGGCCGGAGTTGAGCCCGATCCGCATCGCGACCGTCCGGCCGTAGCGCCCGCGGAAGACGGGCCCCAGCTCTTCGAGCCGTCTGAGGCAGCTCAGGGCGGCCCGGCAGGCGCGCCCGGCGTGGTCGGGCTGGTCGAGGGGGGCGTTCCAGAAGGCGACGATGGCGTCCCCCACGTACTTGTCGAGCGTGCCGCCCGCGGCGAGGATGATGTCGGTCATCTCGGTCAGGTAATCGTTGAGAAGGGCGACCAGCGCCTCGGGCTCGAGCCCCTCGGCGACGGACGTGAACCCGGCCAGGTCGGAGAAGAAGGACGTGATCTCCCGCTTCTCGCCGCCCAGACGGAGGAGCGAGGGATCGACCAGGACGCGCTCGATGACCTCCGGGCTCAGGTAATGGCGGAAGGCGCTCTTGAGGAAGCGCCGGCGGCGCCCCTCGACGCTGTAGTTGAGGAGGGCCGCGCCGACGAAGCCGAGCAGGACAGCGAGCTCGGGCGCGACGAAATCGAGCCAGACGCCCCTTCGAAAAGCGAGCACGGCCGCGCCGGCGGGGACGGCCGCCGCGCAGCCGAAGACGAGGGCTTGACCCCAGACCTTGCGGACCAAGGATACGCCCAGCGCGGTCGCCAGGGCGAGCGCCATGACGAACGCCCAGGTCGGAACGGTCCCGGCCTCCCGCGCATACTCCCGGCGCAGAAGGTTGTCGAGGACCGTGGCGTGGAGCTCGACGCCCGGCGTGACCGTGGCGAAGGGAGTCGGCCGGAGGTCGAGCAGTCCGGGGGCGCTCGCGCCGACGAGGACGACCTTGTCCGCGAACAGGGCCGGGTCGACTTGGGGCCGGCCCCCGGCTTCGATCTGCGCCTGGGAATTGATGAGGGCGCCGATCGAATAGGCCGCATATGTCCCGGACGGCCCTCGATAGCGGAGGACGAGCTGCCCCGAGCGGTCGAGGGGGACGGCGTCGAGGTCCGGACCGCCGCTGAGCCGCCTGGAGATCGCAAGCGGCAGCGAGGGCAGGACGCGCCCGCCGACCGAGAAGGCCAGAGGCACGCGGCGGTAGATCTGGTCGGCGTCGGGCAGGAAGCGGACGTTGCCCGCTCCCGCCGCGGCGGCGAGAAGCGCGTCGACGGGGAGCGCGGCCGACTTGAGCGCATGGACGGCTTGCGGCGGCGCGTCGGCCCCGGCCAGCGCGAACCGGTCGAGGAGCCCCGGCCCGGGCGGCTCGGAGGCGCCCTCCTCGTCGCTCAGGTAGAAAGCGCAGAAGACGTTCCCGGACCCCGCCATGGCCCGCGCCAGGTCGGCGTCGTCCTCGACGCCGAAGTAGGATCCCTCGCTGAAGACGAGGTCGAAGGCGACCGCCCGCGCGCCGCCCGCCCTGAGAAAGCGCAGCAGGGCCGAATACATCTGACGCGGCCAAGGCCAGGGCAGGGCCATCTCCTTCTCGTAGACGTCGAGGCTGGCCTGATCGATCAGGACCAGAACGATGTCCGCGTCCGCGGCGCTCGGTCGGGCGAGGAGGCGGAGCCGGGCGTCCCAGGATTTCCATTCGAGCGGCCGGAGGACCTGGAGGTGGAGAAGCAGCAGGGCGGCCAGCCCGGCCGCGACGCCGACCAGGACCCCCCGTCCGGCCTTCACTTACTTCAGCCCCGCCAGGGCGGCTTTGAACCGGTTCGTCCGGGCCTTCTCCCTGCGGAAGACCTTGACCTTTCCCTGGACGCGCTTGATCCGGTCCTCGGGCTTGGGGTGGGTCGCGAACCAGCCGCGGTCGGCCCCGCCGGCGTCGCTGTCGACCATGGTCCCCAGAAAATCGATCAGGCCGCCGCCGTCGTAGCGCATCCGGGCCGCGTAGACGGTGGCCAGCTCGTCGGCCTCGTACTCGTGCTTCCGGTCGTAGCCGCGCTCGATGAGCTTCTCGGCGATATCGGCCAGGGCGTCCTCGAAGAGGTCGGTCAGCTGAGCCAACTCCGAGGGTCCGTACCTGTCGGCCGCCTTCTCGCCGATGATCCGGAAGGCGTCGACCAGCCGCGACTTCTTGATCGCCTGCAGGCCGTGCTTGGCGCAGACGTGGCCGATCTCATGGGCGAGGATGTCGGCCAGCGTGTCCTCGTCCTGGCAGCGCTTGAGCAGGCCGCGGGTCAGGAAGATGAACCCGCCCGGCGCGGCCAGAGCGTTGACTTCGGCGCTGTCGAGGACGAGGACATGATAGCCCGCGAAGATCTCGGGCCGGTCGGAGTAGACGGCGACCGCGGCGCAGACGCCGTTGAGGTAGCGCGTCAGCGCGTCGTTCGCGTAGACCTTGTAGCGGGAGAGGATCATGGCCGCGACCGAGCGGCCGATGTAATACTCCTCCTCCTCGCTGATGTCGCCGAACGTCTTGCGGACGAAGCGGGCGGTCTTCGTCGCGGACGCCGTGGCGGACGTCGCCTTCGTCACCCCCGTTTCGACCTTGCCCGCCTCTTGCTGGATCGTATCGAGCGCCGCGCAGGACGTGGCCGCCAGAACCGCCAGGACGACGACGAGCGGGACGAGGATCGGGCGCCGCCTTCTCATCGTCCGCCTCCGAACTCCGCGAGCTTGCCTTCCCTGAGGAAGCGCTCCAGCTCCGCGGACGAGGTCTTGATCTTCAGCATCCGGTCGACCCAGACGAAGGAGATCGTCCGGTTCCTGGCCTTGAAGCTGTCCTCGACCTGCTTGTCGAACCCCTTGCCGGCCAGGGCCACCTCGTCCGCCGAGGCCTTGGTCTGCAACGATTTATCCACGGCGGCCAGGGCGAACGCCCTGGAGCCGACCGCGCTGTCGTGGACCCAGCCGACCGCCCCGGCGGCGGTCCGGACCCGGAGCCAGCCGTCCTGGGACCCGATCGCTTCGAGGCGGTCCCCGGCCTTGAGGACGACGAGGGCGGGGGCGTAGAACTTGGGCTCCTTGCGGAGCGCCGTCGTCTGGACGTTGACGACGACGGTCTCGGCCAGGAGCAGGACGACGCAGGCGGCGCAGAGCGCGGCGCGCGCGGCCGGACGCAGGGGCTGTTTCATGGCGACCTCCTGGAAAGCCCGATCAGCTTATCCCTGACCAGGCAGTTTCGCTTGACGGGCTTGTCGTTCTTGATGGCGATGTAGAGGGCCTTGAAGGAGCCGACGACGACGCTCAGCTTCTTGGCCCGGGTCAGGGCCGTGTAGAACAAGTTCCGCTGGAGCATGATGAAGTGCTGGGTCATGAGCGGCAGGACGACGGCCTGGTATTCGCTGCCCTGGCTTTTATGGACGGAAACGGCATAGGCCAGGACGATATCGTTCAACTCCTCCTTCTCGTAGGGGACGGGTCGGCCCTCGAAGTCGACCAGGACCCGGTAGCGGCCCCGGTCGATGTGACAGACGACGCCGATATCGCCGTTGAAGACGTCCTTCTCGTAGTCGTTCTTGACCTGCATGACCTTGTCGTGGAGCCGGAACTCGCGCGTGCCGACCTTGAGGCCGTCCGTCCGCTTGTTGAGCCGGGCCTGGAGCTCGCGGTTGAGGTTGTCGACGCCGACCAGGCCCTTGTACATCGGGCTGATGACCTGGATCTGGGGCGAGAGCGGGCTCAGCCCGAGCCGGTGCGGGATCCGCCAGCCGACCGTCTTGAGGATGGTCGCGAAGGCCTTGGCCTCGTCGTTCTGGGGGATGAAATAGAAGTCGGCCTCCTGGTCGCCGCGCGGCGGGAAGACCAGGCTCTGGCCCTGGTTGACGCGGTGGGCGTTGACGACGATCAGGCTGTCCCGCTCCTGGCGGAAGATCTCGTCGAGCCGGACGACCTCGACCCGCCCCGAGTCGATGATGTCGCGCAGGAGGCAGCCCGGCCCGACCGACGGGAGCTGGTCCTGGTCCCCGACCAAGACGAGCCGCATCGAGGCCGGGACGGCCTTGAGCAAGTGGTAAAGGAGCGGCAGGTCGACCATCGAGAACTCGTCGACGATCAGGGCGTCGGCCTTGAGGGGGTTCCGCTCGTTGCGCCGGAAGTCGCCCGCCTGGGGACGGACCTCGAGGACGCGGTGGATGGTCCTGGCCTCGCGGCCGGTCGTCTCCGTCAGCCGCTTGGCGGCCCGCCCGGTCGGCGCGGCCAGGAGGACGGTCTTGCCCCAGCGTTCGAAGATATCGACGATGGCCCGGACGATCGTCGTCTTGCCCGTGCCCGGCCCGCCGGTGATGACGAGGATCTTCTTCCCCAGCGCGCTCTCGACCGCCGTCCGCTGCTTCGGCGAGAGCGCGATGCCCAGGCCCCGCTCGGCCTCGGCCAGGGCGGCCGCCAGGTCGAAGTCGGGGGCAGGACAGGGCCGGCCGCCCAGGTCGTCGAGGATGCGGACGACCTCCTCCTGGGCGGTGTGGAAGAACGGAAGATAGAGGGCCGTCCCCCCCTCCGCCAGAGGCTCGGCGACCAGCCGCTTCTCGGCCTCGAGGGCGGACAGGGCGCCCGCGACGAGGTCCTCGCCGACCGCCAGGTCCCCGACGCAGGCTTCGACGACCCCGCCTTTGACCGAAAAGACGTGTCCCTGCTCGTTGTCCTTTTCGAGGAGGTAAAGGATGTAGGCCTTGACGCGCTCCGGCGAGGCGGGGTCGGTCCCGAGCTTGAGGGCGATCTGGTCGGCCGTCTTGAACCCGACGCCCCAGATGTCCAGGCTGAGCTGATAGGGGTTGGTCCTCAGCACGTGGAACGATCGCTCTCCGTAACGGCGGTAGATCTTGGTCGCCAGGTTCGTCGAGACCTCGTGTTCCTGGAGGAAGATGATCAGGTCGCGGATGTCCTTGTGCTCGGCCCAAGACTTTTTGATCTCCTTGAGCTTGGCCGGCCCGACGCCGGGAACCTCGGCCATCCGGCCCGGCCGCTCGGAGAGGATCTCGATCGTCTCGGCGCCGAAGGCCTTGACGATGCGGCGGGCCAGGACCGGACCGACGCCCTTGATCAGCCCCGACCCCAGGAAGCGCTCGATGCCTTTGACCGAGGAGGGCAGGACCGAGCTGAACGTCGCGACGCGGAACTGGCGGCCGAACTTGGGGTTGAGCTCCCAGCCGCCCTTGACCTTGAGCGTCTCGCCGGCCGAGAGGGGCGGGAAGATGCCGACCAGCGTCACCGGCTCGCCCGATTCGGGGACGAACTTGCAGACCGTGTAGCCGTCGTCCGGGTTGTAGTAGACGATCTCCTCGACCGTGCCTTCGAGCTGTTCTCCGACGGGCATCGCTGTCATGAGCCGGCCGCGATCCGGACGGGCGTCCCGGGCCCGGCGCCGAGCTCGCGGGCGGCGGAAAAGCCCTTCGTCCCGAAATCCGTCAGGAGGGCGATGAGAGCGCGTCCCGGAGTCATCGTTTTCTGCGTTTCATTCTATCCTAAAACCTCCGCCCATCCTATACCAAAATACCATGGAAACGCCGGACCGCCCGGGTCTGGCCGACGAAGAGGGCTTTTCAAGCCGATAATGAGATAAGCGAGGAGCAAAGGGATGAAGCAACCTCGCGGAGGCCAGCCCGAGACGACAAGGATCGATGAGGCTTTTCATAGGCGAAGGGAGGATGGTGAAGAAGGCCGTATGAGAGCCGGAGCGGGCACGGTCCCTGCAGAGCGAAGCGGCCGCAGGGCAGTACCGCTAGTGAAACGGAAGCGGCACGGCCCCTGCAGAGCGAAGCGGCCGCAGGGCAGTACCGCTAGTGAAACGGAAGCGGCACGGTCCCTGCAGAGCGAAGCGGCCGCAGGGCAG
>JAFGBC010000027.1 GCA_016933355.1 Candidatus Aminicenantota bacterium | reverse complement strand
GGCCGTAAAAACCCGGTCGATGCCGATGACGTCGTCCGGGGCCTGGCCGCGATCGAAGACAACCCGCGCGCCGTCGGACAAACCTACAACTTCTCCGGCGGCGAGGTCCTGACCATCCGCGAGATGGCCCGCCTCCTGCTCCGCCAGCTCGGGATGCGAAAGCCGATCCTGACCGTCCCCGTCGTCGTCTGCCGGGCCGTCGCCATCGTCATGGACAAGGTCATGGATAACCCTCCCCTGACGCGCTATGGCATCAGCCGCATCGTGGCCGACGCCGACCTGGACAACGGACCGGCCCGCCGGGACCTGGGCTACAGCCCGATCGGGTTCCGCGAGGGGATCGCCAAGTACTATCCGCGGTGAATGCCGTTGGAATTTGCCCGCCTTTTCCTTTATGATGTCCCATGGTCGCGGCGGCCGGCGACGACCCGTGGGGCGCGTCGCCGCGGCGGCCTGCAGGAGTAACATCCATGAGCTCTACGACGCGCAGCAAGGGACGGATCGGGATCCTGACCGGGGGCGGGGACGTCCCCGGCCTCAACCCGGCCATCCGGGCCGTGACCATCCGCGCCCTCCACGAAGGCTATGAAGTCGTCGGCATCCGGCGCGGTTGGGCCGGGCTGATCGACATGGTCCGCGACAAAGACCACGACAACAACGAGCACTTCGTCCACCTGACCGAGGAGATCGTCAACCGGACCGGGCGGTCGGGCGGAACCTTCCTCCACACCTCGCGGACGCGGCCAAGCCATATCCCCGACGTCAACGTCCCCCCCCATCTCCGGGACCGCTACACCGCCCCGACCAACGACCTGACCGAGGAGGTCCTCAAGAACCTCGACTATTTGGGGATCGACACGCTGATCCCGATCGGGGGCGACGACACCCTGAGCTACGGCGCCCACCTCCACCGCAAAGGCGTCCGGGTCATCGCCATCCCCAAGACCATGGACAACGACGTCCCGGGGACCGACTACTGCATCGGGTTCTCGACCTGCGTCACGCGGACGATCTCGCTGACCCACACCCTGCGGACGACGGCCGGGTCGCACGAGCGCTTCCTGGTCATCGAGGTCTTCGGCCGCTACGCCGGGTTCACGGCTCTTCTGCCGACCATGGCCGGCGCGGCCAGCCGCTGCCTGATCCCCGAATCCCCCTTCCACGTCGAGTGGCTCTGCGAGCTCCTGACCGAGGACCGCAAGGAGAACCCGAGCCTGTATTCGGTCGCGATCGTCTCCGAGGGCGCCGTCATGGAGGGCGGGAGCATGGTTTTCTCGGGCGACGAGAAGGACATGTACGGCCACCGCAAGCTGGGCGGGATCGGCGACCGGATCTCGGGCCACCTCAAAGACCTCTCGCCCCGCTTCAACAACGGCCGCCGCATCAACGTCATCTCCCAGCGCCTGAGCTACCTCGTCCGCTGCGGCGACCCCGACGCCGTGGATTCGATCGTCCCGATGGCCTACGGCAACCTCGCCCTGGACCTGATGCTCGAGGGCCGGACCGGCCGCATGGTCGGCCTGCGGAACGGCCAGTACGACGACGTCCCGATCGACGTCGTAACCAGCACCAAAAAGGTCGTCGACGTCGAGACGACTTACAACCGGGAGCGGCTGCGCCCCCTCTATAAAAGCTTCCGTCACAAGCCGCTCTTTCTCGTCACGAGCGAGGCCTAACATGGTCGTTATCCTCAAGACCGTCCTCGGCGTCCTGACCGCCTTGTTCGGGTCCTACTACCTGGTCGACGTCGTCCGCCGGCGGGACACCTTCTCGACGGCGCCCTGGGCCGGGCTGGGCGCGACGGGCTTCTTCACCAACCTGCTCGACACGCTGGGCATCGGCAGCTTCGCCCAGCAGACGGCGATCTTCAAGTTCTTCCGGCTCGTCGACGACCGGATCATCCCCGGCACGATGAACGTCGGGAACACGCTGCCCACCGTCACCCAGGCTTTCCTGTTCATGGCCGTCGTGAGCGTCGAGCCCCTGACCCTGGCCGCCATGTCGACCGCCTCGCCGCTCGGCGCGGTCCTCGGCGCCGGCGTCGTCGCCCGGATGTCAAGGCGCCGGATCCAGCTGGGCATGGGCTTCGGGCTCCTGGTCGTCGCCCTCGTCATCCTGGCCGGGCTTCTCGGCTGGTTCCCGGTCGGTGGGGAGGCGATCGGGCTATCGGGCTGGAAGCTGGCCGTGGCCGTGACCATGAGCTTCATCTTCGGCGCCCTGCAGACGATCGGCGTCGGCTTCTACGCGCCCTGCATGGCGACGGTCTACGCCCTAGGCATGCACCCTAAGACGGCCTTCCCGATCATGATGACGGCGACGGCCATGCTGATGGCGGCCGGCAGCGCCCGCTTCGTCAAGGAAAAGGCCTACGACCGCAAGGCCGCCCTGGCCCTGACCGTCTGCGGCATCCTCGGCGTCCTGGTCGCGGCCTATATCGTCAAAGCCCTGCCGCTCACCGTCATGAAGTGGGTCGTCCTGGGCGTCGTCCTCTACACCTCGGCCTGGATGTTCATCTCGGCGGCCTCGGGACGGAGCGTCCCGGGACCTTCGGCGCCCGGGACGTCCGCGCCCTAGCGGAGGCCGGCCCAACAGGCCTTCCGCAGCCGGCAGAGGACCTCGGGAATCGCCGTCCACGATCCTCCGGCCATCTCGGCCTGGACCGGGCACACCCAGCAACGGACGACGTCGGGACACTGATAACACGGCCCGCGCGCCGTTGCGGCGCGGTCCATCGCGAACATCTCATAGCGGCCGGCGGCCCGCCGGAAAGCGGCCCCGCCCGGGAGAGCCGGCCGGCGGACCGTCCCGAACGAGAAGCCCCGCCTGACCGCCCCGCCGCCGCCGGCGCGGTCCAGGTCCGCGAACAAGGCGCAGCCCCAGATTCGTCCCCGCGTGTCCACGGCCAGCCGGTCCCGGCCGGCGTTACAGGCGCGGATGCGAAGCGCCGCCTCGTCCCGGAAGTTGTCGACCGGGCCGCGGTCGAGACGGCCGTAGCGTCCGATGACGTCCGCCCGCAAACGGTCCGCCTGGCGCCTCAGCCGGCCGAGGTCGCGCGGCGTCCAGTCTTGGGCCGCGGCCAGGGCAAAATGAACGAGCGGAACGCCCCGCGCGACAAGGCCCAGGACGTCTTCGGCCAGGGACCCGACGCTCCGGGGCGTATAGACGCTGTTGACCTCGAAGCGGAGGCGGGGCGAGGCCGCCATGCGGTCGATGAGGGAGAGCAAGCGCGTCCGGCTTCCGGCCTTCCTCTGAACGTCCTGCCCGGCCCCGTCGAAGCTCAGGGTCACGGCAAACCGCTCACGCTCCAGGAAGCCGAACGTCTCCTCGTCGATTAGGCTTCCGTTGGTCGTGAGGGCGAAGCGCGGCCGAATCCCCGCCCGCCGGCCCGCTCTGCGGGCGGCGGCCACGGTTTCGCGGATGAGACCGACCTCGAGCAGCGGCTCTCCGCCGTAGAAGGAGATGAACCCCCCGGGGGCCAGAAGCGGCAGGAAGAGGTCGACGGCCGTCCGCGCGACCGCCTCCGTCATCCGCCTCGCCCGCCGCAACTGATAGCAGTAGCGGCAGGCGAAGTTGCAGTCGTCCGTGACGGTCAGGGACAGCAGCCGGAGCCGCATTCCTCAGCGGACGATGATCCGCGGCGGGTCGCAGGCCAGGCCCCGGCCGGGCTGAGGCTCGCCCGCGAACGTCCGGGCCAGGTAGTCGAGAGCGCCCTTGGCCCTCGTCCGGGACTCTCCGGGCGGGAGGTCCTTCAGGGCGGCTTTGAGATCCTGAAGACAGCGGATGAGGTTGGGCGTGACTCTGATGACGCGGCTCTTGGACATTCAGCGTTTTCCTTTCTTGGCGACGATCATCTGGCCTCGCATCGGGCCGAAGTTGGGGTTGATATCGACATAGAGCTGGTTGATATTCCGCATCGTCTGCGCTTTCCGGTCGGCGGAGAACTTCCGGAGCGCCTCGCCGGCCGCGGCGAATTCTCCGATGCCGGCCAGGATCGAAGCGTACCAGATCGTGTCGACGAACGGACTCCCTTTGGGCGGGTGGAGGCGGTCGATCTCGTCCAGGATCCGGCGGGCGGCGGAGGCGTCCCTGCGGCCGGCGGCGATCATGCCGCGCAGGTAGCGGCCGGTCAGGTCGGCACGAGGGTCGGTCTGAGCGTCCAGAATCGCCTCGCTCCGGTCCGCTTCCCCCATGTAAAAATAGATCTCCGCCCTGCGGTTGTCGAGCCAGTAGGCGTGCGGACCCGGCTGGATGAGGCTGCAGATTCTCAGGGCTTCTTCGAAGTCGCCCCGGAGCATCAGGAGCTCGGCCAGGACGACGTTGGCCGTGGAGCCGGGGTCGCCCCAGAACGCCCTCCATTTGAATTGAAAAGCCTTCTCGAAATCGTCGTCGCGCCCGCTGCGGCCGAACTCCAGGAACCAGCCGTAGCCGACGATCGCGTTCAAGCCGGCGTCCCGGGGGTGGGCGGCCAGTCCTTTCTCGGCGAGCGCGAAACAGGCTTGGGAGCGGTCCCCGCCGTCCAGGATATCGCGCAGGATCAGGCACTGGATCCGGAGCCGGTCATAGTCCGGGAGCCCGGGTTCGATCGCCTCGGCCTGCCGGATCTTCTCCTCCGCCCTGTCCAGCCAGCGCAGGTCGCCGTCGACGCCCAGGTTGACGTTGTTGACATAGCATTGCGCCAGCCCCAGGATCGCCGGCGCGAAGCGAGGGTTCCCGCCCAACAGCTGATTGAAGAGCTTGAAGGCCAGCTCGTTAGCCTCCTCGTCGTCCAGGAGGCTGTAGTAAGACGCCCGGCCGGACTGAATCAGGGGATCATCGGCGTCGCCGGCGACGCGGCTCAAGAGGAACCGCGCCGTCAGATAGGGCTCGAAGTCGTCGGCGTTCGCAGGCTCAGGGGTCGGAACGGACCGTTCCGGAGGCTTGATCTTCAGAGCCGCGCAAACATGGTCGCAGACGTCGCGTAAACAGACGCCCAAGCGCTCGGCGAGATCTTCGTAGGCGCCGCTCCAGAGAACCTCGTTGCCGCGCCGCCGACGGAGGGAAACCGAGAGCGCGGGACGATCGCGGACTCTCTTCAGCGAGCTCTCCAGCGTGTAGTCGGGACGTCCCGCCGCGGACAGCGACGCGTCGTCCAGAGCCTTCCGGAGGGCGGCCGAAGCCGGGCGGCAGATTTGGAGTCGGCCCGACGCCGTGAGCCGCCGCTGGATCTCGGACTGGAAGCCCTCGACCAAGAAATAGTCTTCGTCCGGGGAGCCGGACGACAGGACCGACTGGACGGCCAGGAGAGGGACGCGCGGCGACGGCGCGATGACCCCGGCCGTCTTAAGGAGGAAGGCGGCCGCCAGGATGAGGCCGGCCGCAGCGGCCGGAACGAAAAAACCGCGCGCGCTCCGCGTCTTCTGATGGCTTAAGGACGCGATCGCTCTCTTTTCGACCAGCCATTGATCGACCTCGGACTGATAGGCGAAGACGCGGGACCGCCGCGACACGGGATCGATGCGCCTCACAGGAAGCCCGCATTCGGTCTCCCAGCGGGCGCAGGTTTTCCGGTCGCACCCCAGGTAGCGCGAAATCTCCTTCCATGACCGGAGCAGGCACGGATCGTTCATGAATCCCTCGGGTCGGCCCTAGGACGACAATAAGGAAATTATAGAACCGATTAGATTAAAGTCAAGAGGGCAAATAAGTTAGGCGGGCGCGCCGGCCATGAAACAACACAAAATCCCCCGTCGGGACCGGGAGGGGAAGCGCCGCCCCTCGCGGCGATCCCCTCCCGCCTCCGTCGTCTCCCCCATTCCCCTCGTCCTCGGCAACGAGGGGGCCGACAACAGCCTTCCGACGAAGAATCGCGGCATCCGCGTCCTCGCACGCTAAAGATGGCGCGCCAGCCTTCTAAAAACAAGCCTTAGCCGCCGGATGCCCCATAATTCCCCTTTTCTCCTTCTGAAGACCGGGTGATGTCGCCTTGCAATAGGAGCGGCTTCTCCCCTATCATGAAGAGCGTCGGTCCTGGAGGTCATCATGAAAAATATCGCCGTCATAACGTGTCTGATCTGCGCTGTGATTCTAAGCCTGTCCGCCGCCGCGGTCGCCGTCGACAAGGCCGCCGTCCTCGACCGGAAGTTCGAGGCCGAGCTGCGGGCCGTCGCCGAGGCGCTGGACGGCGTGATGGGCTATGCGATCAAGGACATTAAAACGGGGAAAACCTTTCTCCTGAACGAGGACGAGGTCTTCCCCCAGGCGAGCTCGATCAAGATCGCGATCCTGCTCGAGGTCTTCAAGCGGGCCGAGGAGGGGGCGCTCAACCTCGATGAACGCCTCGAACTGCCGGCCGCAAAGAAGGTGGCCGGAAGCGGCATCCTGTTTTATTTGAGCGATCCCGCGCCCGCCCTCTCCGTCCGGGACCTCGCCGTCTTGATGGTCGTCCTCTCCGATAACACGGCTACGAACCTCCTCATCGACCGGGTCGGGATGGACGCCGTCAACAAGCGGCTGGACGGGCTGGGCTTGCCCCGGACGCGGCTCCGGCGGCGG
>JAFGBC010000026.1 GCA_016933355.1 Candidatus Aminicenantota bacterium | reverse complement strand
TCCGGCGGAGCGAGGACGTCCTCGACAGCCTCGTCAACCTGACCGGGGACGGAACGGGCCGGACGATCCGCATCGTCCCCGCCGACAAGCCCGCCCTGACCAGGCGGGAGGTCTCGCTCGAGTCGGCCCTTAGCGAGGCCTTGGCCCGGCGGCCCGATCTCGAGGCGGCCCGCAAGACGATCGCGACGAGCGAGGTCAACTTCAGCGTCGCCCGCAACCAGCTGCTGCCCGGCCTGGATCTCCAGTTCTCCTACTGGAGTCCGGGCATCTCGGGCGACCGGATCAAGTACCTCAATGACAATCCCTTCTCGGGGGTCGTCATCGGCAAGGAGAAGGGGAAGAGCTCCGATTCCCTGCGCGATGCCCTGAAGCTCCTCTACAACAACTGGACGGTCGGGTTGACGCTGTCGCTGCCCCTTTCGAATTTTCTGACCCAGTCTCAGTACGCTCAGGCCAAGCTCGAGCTCGGCCGGACCGCGGCCCAGCTCAAGGCCTTGGAGCGGCAGGTCGCGCTCGAGGTCTCGGACGCCGTCCGCGGCATCGAGACCGACGCCAAGCGGGCCGAAGCCTACCGGCTCGCCCGCGAGCTGGCCGAGAAGAGGCTCGACGCCGAGGAGAAGAAGCTCCGGGTCGGTCTGACCACGAATTATTTCGTCCTCCAGTACCAGGAGGAGCTGGCCAACGCCCGCTCGATGGAGATCAAATCCCTCGTCGACTCCTGCCTGTCCTGGGCCCGCTTCGAGAAGGCCGTCGGGGCGAGCCTCGACAACCACGGGATCAAGGTCGAGGACGCCGGCGTCCGCTGATCGAAGGTCCGTCCGGCGCGGCCCGGCTGCGTCCGACGGGCTCGGCCCGCCCGGCCGGCAAGGCCGCGGACCCCGGGCGGGATTTGATTTGAAATTTTAGCCTGTGATACTATTCCGCCGTGGACATCTCGGCGGTCATCATCACCTATAACGAGGAGCGCAACATCGAGGCCGCCCTGGCCAGCCTCGAGGGGGTCGTCTCCGAGGCCGTCGTCGTCGACAGCTTCTCGACCGACGCCACCCCCCGGATCGCCAAAAAGCGCGGCGCCCGCGTCGTCCAGAGGCGATGGACGAATTACGCCGACCAGAAGAACTACGCGAACGGCCTGGCCGCCGGTCCCTGGATCCTGTCCCTCGACGCCGACGAGCGGCTCTCACCCGAGCTGCGCGAGGAGCTGGCGGTTCTCAAGACGTCGTTCAAGGAGCCGGATTGCGCGGGATTCTCGATACCGCGCCGCGTCTTCTATCTCGGCCGCTGGATCCGGCACTCCGGCTGGTATCCCGACCGCCGGGTCCGGCTCTTCCGGAAGGAGGCGGCCCTCTGGGAGGGCGACTACGTCCACGAGAGCCTGGTCGTGGCCGGCCGGATCGAGCGGCTCAAGGGCGACCTCCATCACTACACGTACCACGACATCGCCGACCATCTGGACCGGATCAACACGTTCTCCGGCTTGGGCGCCCAGAAGCTCTACGCGAAAAGGGTGAAATGCCGGGCCGCCCGCCTGATCTTCCTGCCTCCGGCCCGATTCCTCAAGTCGTACTTTCTGAAGCTCGGCTTCCTGGACGGCTTTCCCGGACTCGTCATCTCCGCGCTCAACGCCTACGCCGTGTTCGTTCGCTACGCCAAGCTCCGCGAGATCTGGAAAAAGGGAGAGCGGATTGAGCCTTTTCCAGATTGACGCCGGCCGGGAGTGGCGGGGCGGCCAGCGCCAGGTCCTGTTCCTGGCCCGGGCCCTCAAGGCCCAGGGGCGGCCGTTTCGGCTCGTCTGCCAGCCGGGAAGCCCCCTCCACGACAAGGCCGCGGCCGAGGGCCTGCCCGTCCTCCCGCTGCGGATGAGGAGCGAACTCGACGTCCGGGCCGTCCTCAAGCTGGCCCGGGCCATGAGGCGCGAGGGCTGTCGGCTCGCCCACTTCCATGACGCCCACGCCGTGGCCGTCGGCAAGGCGGCCGCCGCCATCGCCAAGGTCCCGGTCCGCATCATCTCCAGGCGCGTCGATTTTCCGGTCAAATCGCTCCGCAAATACGTCAAGGCCATCGACGCCGTCATCGCTATATCGGACGAGGTCAAGCGGATTCTCATCAAGGGGGGCGTCCCGGCCAGGATGGTCGAAGTCGTCCCCTCCGGGATCGACTTCTCTCCGTTCCGGGAGGCCGCCGACCGCGGCTTCCTGCGCCGCGAGCTCGGCTTCCGTCCCGACGATTTCCTGGTCGGGATCGTCGCCCAACTCGAAGACCACAAGGGCCATCGCTACCTGATCGATGCGACCCGGATCATCAAGGAGGCGACGCCCCGCGTCAAGCTCGTCGTCGTCGGGTCGGGGTCGCTCGAGCTGGAGCTGACCCGGCAGGCCCACGAGCTGGGGGTCGAGGACCTCGTCTTCTTCCTGGGCTTCCGGGACGACGTGCCCCGCATCCTGGGCTCGCTCGACCTCTTTGTCCTGTCCTCCCACATGGAGGGGCTGGGGAGCTCGATCATGGACGCCATGGCCGCCAAGCTCCCCGTCGTGGCGACCCGGGCCGGCGGCATCCCCGAAATCGTCGTCCACCGCGAGACGGGGCTCCTCGTCCCGGCGCGCAGCCCCTCCGCGCTGGCCGAGGCCGTCCTCAAGCTCTACAAGGACCGGAAGCTGGCGGCCGCCCTGGGCGAAAAGGGTTTCCGGGTCGTCCACG
>JAFGBC010000157.1 GCA_016933355.1 Candidatus Aminicenantota bacterium | reverse complement strand
GGCGGCGGCGCCAGGAAGGCGCTGTAAACCTCGACTTCGGGCAGGCTGCCCGTCCTCATCAGCGGCAGGATGATCATCAACAGGGCGACCACGACGTGGGCCACCGCCGACAGCGGAAAGACGAACGCCTTCAGCTTGATGTTTCTCGTCGGCGCGAAGAACGAATCGTTAAACATGTCAGCCTCCTTTCGGGGAGCCCCGGAGGCTTGAGCCCGGACGATTCCGGCCTTGACCCGCCCCGAAAAGGCGGACCAGTAGGCGTCGTCCTCGGGCAGGGGGGACAGGTCGCCCGCGAACGCCTCGAGCTTGCGGAGGGCGGCCAGCTCCTCGGCGCAGTCCTTGCAGCCGGCCAGGTGCTTCTCGAAGGCGGCGGTCCGGCGCGGGTCGAGCTCCTTGTCGAGGTAGCCGCTCAGGAGTGTCTTCCATTTGGCGTGACGCATCGGCTCCTCCCTCACAAGTAGCCGGCCATCCGGGACCGGATCTTCCGCCGGGCCCGGCTCAGCCGCGACATGACGGTGCCGAGCGAGAGGCCCAGGGCGCGGGCGATCGCCGCGTAGTCGCGGTTCTCGTAGAAGCGGAGCACGAACACCGTCCGCTGCTCCGGCGGGAGGGCGTCGATCGCCTCCCGCAGCCGGCGCCCCGCCTCGCGCCGCGCGACCTCGTCGGCCGGTTCGTCGGCCCGGCCGCGGGCCGGGACGGGGGCGGCCTTGGGCCCGTCCGGACCCAAGGCGTCGAGCGAGACCTCCTTCTTGCGGAGACGCAGGTAGTTCAGGGACGAGTTGACGGCGATCGTCCGCAGCCAGGCGACGAAGCTCAGGCCCTCCTGGAACGAGGACAGGGCGAAATAAGCCTTGACGAAGGTCTCCTGGGCCAGGTCGTCGGCCGCCTGGTGCGAACCGGCCAAGCGCCGGCAAACGGCGTAGATCAGCCTCTGATGGGTCTTGACCAGGGTTTCGAAGGCGGTCATGTTTCCCCGCCGGGCTTCGGCCACGAGTCTGCGCTCCTCCGACCGTTCGGGATCATCCATCGGAGCTCCCGGTACCTTTACACCCGGCATGGAAAAATATTCCTTCGCGATTCGCGGCTATTATATACTAGACGCCATGGGACGAAAAGCGCGGGGGGGCGCCGCGGAAAAGGCGAAGGCGCGCGGCGGCGCGCGCGCGCAGCCCCGGCTGAGAACAAACCGAGGGCGCGGGCGTCTATCGAAAGAGGCGCCGGATTCCGTGAAGCCCGACAGGCCCGCAACAGACGAAGGGAGAGTCAAGACGCTCGAGGTCGGACCGCGCGGGTTGACGGTCCGGGTCGGCCGGACCGCCGCCTGGGTCGCGGCCGGCGTCTGCGTCCTGGCCATCTTCCTGTTCGTGCCGACGGCGCGGGCCATCCAGTTTTTCGTCGCGCGGCGCTGGGGGCGGGCCATGTTCGGGACGGCCGTCGTCTTCGCCGTCCTGGCCGCCCTCGGCCTGACCCTGACCTATCTCCTCTTCGACCGAAAGTCGCGGCGGGTCTCGAACTACCTCTGGACGGCGGCGACGGCCGGCCTCTACCTCTATCTGACCTACGCCCTGCGCGGCAACCCCGAGGAGAGCGTCCATTTCATCGAGTACGGCGTCCTGGGCGTCGCCCTCTACTTCGCCCTGAGCTTCTCGACCCGCGACGGAACGATCTACCCGGCCGCCTGGCTCATCGGCTGCCTGGTCGGGTTCTTCGACGAGTTCCTCCAGTGGCTGACGCCGCTCCGCTATTTCGACGTCCGCGACGTCGGGATCAACGTTCTGGCCTCGCTCCTCGTCCAGGTCGGGATCTGGAAGGGCGTCGCGCCCGCCCTGGTCCGGGGACCGGTCCGCCTCCGGACGGCGCGCCGGGCGGCGGCCCTTCTGGCCGCCAACCTCGTCTGCCTGGGGCTCGTAATCTCGGCGACGCCGCGCCGCGTGGCCCGGCTCGCCCGGGCCGTGCCGGGTCTGTCCTATCTGCGCACGCAGGAGCCCGTCTTCGAGTTCAAGTACCGCTACCGCGACCCGGAGATCGGCGTCTTCCACTCGCGGATGACGAAGCGCGAGATGGTCCGGACCGACCGGGCCAAGGCCCGCGAGTACGTCCCGATCCTCAAGACCTGGCAGAACCGGGACTATATCCGGTTCCTGGAAGTCTATCCGCGCCTCCTCTACCCCTTCCTTCAGGAGTTCAAAGCCCATGTCCTGCGCCGGGACAAGATGCTCGACCGGGCGCGGACGGAATCCGCGGGCCTGGAGAAGGACCGGGCGTTCGTCGCCGCCCGTTCCGAGAACAGGATCCTCGAGACATACTTCCCCGAGACGTTGGCCGCGACCGGCTGGGCCTGGGATGAGGCGACGCGGCGCCGGGTTGAAGCCCGGGCCGCAAAGGTCGATTTCGCTTACGTCAGCACGGTCGCCTTCACGCAGCATAATTATCTCAACGAGAACCTGGTCTGGGCGCTGCTGATCGCCGGCTTTCTCGCCGTCGCCGCCCTCTGGATCGTTCTGGGAAAAAATTCCGGGGACACCATACTTAATTCTTGAAAACGGATTTTTCGGATTCCGAGGACGCGCGCCTAACCCTAAGAATTCGGTATGGTGTCCCCGGAATTATCAAATTTCCGGGAGTTTTAATTTAAAAAAAGAATGGCAATAGACGTCCCCCTGCAGCCCCCCGTAGCGGAAGGGGGCCCCGACGGGCTTGCCCGTTGGGGGGAACCGCCGGGACTGGTTCCCGGGGGACCGGGGGACAAAGGGGGACGTCTATCGCCAAGAACGCATCCCCCAGAATCCCCGGAAATTTGAGAATCCCAGAATTATTGACAGAGGCGGGGGCGACGGTATAAGGTTTCCGCGGAAGGACAAGGAGGAGCCGTGGTCCACGAGGCCGGCGATGTCTGAGATCGAAATCCGCGATTTCGACGGGCCCCTCGAAGCCCTGCCGGAGATGGCCCGCGATACGCTGGCCGAGGAATACGGCGACAGGACCTGGCTCGACTGGAACCGGCCCGAGCTCGCCCGGCTCCACTTCGCCGACGCCGCCGAACCGCGCGACCTCATCGGCGCCTACGATGGCGGCCGGCTGGTCGGCTTCATCGCCAACCTGCCGCGGACCTATCGCCTGAACGGCGCGGCCTACCGCGGCGTCGCCTGCGTCATGATGTCCACCCACAAGGACTACCGGGGCGCGGCCGTCTACCTGATCGCGGAATCCCTGCGCCGCGTCGCCGAGGCCGGCGTCGACCTCGCGTTCTTCACCGCCGAGACGGGGAAGCGGGGCTGGGGCCTCCTGGAACGGTTGCGCGGGGGCGGCTTCGGCTTCCGGGTCGAGCGGCTGAAGCGGATGCGCGCCCTCGTCCGCGGCATCCGCCTGGACCGGATCGTCGAAAGCCAGCGCCTGAAGCGTCACGAGGCGCTCGCCGTCAGGCTTATCGGCGCCCACCGCCCGATCGCGGCCCCGCGCGTCGCCGGCACGGTTCGGCCTTACCGGTCCGCCGACTTGGACGCCGTCCTCGAGCTCGTCGGCCGCTATACGGACCGCAACAGCCTGGTGCGCGTCTTCGGCCGGGATTCGCTGGCGCGCCGCCTCGACGCGCCGGGCCTGACCGCGACGGTCGTCTACGAGCGCGACGGGGCCGCCGCCGGTTTCATCAACTTCACCGTCCACGAGCTGGTCTCCCCGCGCGGCCGCGACCGCTGGGCCTGGCTGGATCTCCTCCATTGGGACGGGCTCGCGCCCAAGGAGCGCCGGGCCCTGCTCGCCGGGCTCTGGCAGGCCGGCCGCGAGCGCGGCTGCATCGGCATCCTGGAATGGGACCGGGGCTACTACCCAAAAAGCGCGCTCTATCTCGCCCGCTTCGTCCCCTCTTCTCACGCCGTCCAAGCCTTCGCCCTGGTCCTGAATCCCCGCCTGCAGCCGGCGAACGTCAAGGGGCTCGTCGAGCTGATCATCTAAGGAGAACCGACCGTGGCGCCGATCATCACGGCACGCAAGCTGACCAAGCAGTACGCGCCTCCCAAGGGGCCGACGGCGCTCAAGGACGTCGACCTCGACATCGAAGAGGGCGAAGTCTTCGGGCTGCTCGGCCCCAACGGCGCGGGTAAGACAACGCTCCTCGCCGTCCTTTCCGGGCTGTTCCCGCCCACGGCGGGCGACGCGTCGGTCGCCGGCGCAAGCGTCGTCCGCAGCCCGTTGGCCGTCAAGCGGGCGATCGGCGTCGTCCCCGAGGAGATCGCGCTCTACGGCCGCCTAAGCGGGCGCCGGAACCTGCGCTACTTCGGCGCGCTCCAGGGGCTGAGAGGGCGCGACCTGGAGCGGGCCGTCGACGAGGCTCTCGAGTCGGTCGGGCTGACCGGCCGGGCAGACGAAAGGGCAGCCGATTACTCGAACGGCATGAAACGCCGGCTGAACATCGCGGCCGGGACTCTCCACAAGCCCCTCGTCCTGCTCATGGACGAGCCGACCCTGGGGCTCGACCCGGAAAGCCGGCGGCACGTCCTTGACCTCGTCGGACGCTTCCGGCGGGACGAGGGCATGACGATCCTCTACGCCACGCACCACTTGGAAGAAGCCCGCGAGATCAGCGATCGTGTCGGCATCATCCACCGCGGGCGGATCGTCGCGCTGGGCGCGCCGGCCGCGCTGATAGCCGAGTTCGGAGGCGACGAGACCCTGCGGCTGAGCCTCGCCGCCGCCGCCCCCCCGCCGGAGGCCGCCCTGAGCGCGCTCCGACGAGTCCGGGGCGTTCGCGCGGCGGCGTCCGACGCGGACGGCGTCACGGTCTCCTTGCGGTCGGCGGCCGAAGTCCTGCCCGACATCCTG